>JAJFJX010000192.1 GCA_021773655.1 Panacagrimonas sp. | reverse complement strand
CGGCCGTCGGCCAGAGCGTGTTTCACCTGCACCTGCACGTGATCGCCGGCCGCCCCCTCAAATGGCCACCGGGGTGAGCGAGGCCGCGCATTGAAACGACCCAGTGGGTCGTTTCAGGCCGAGCGAACGCCCGCCCGCTTGTCGGGCGGGCCGGGACCCAGGCCAGAATCTGTTGCAGCGCCACACTTCCACGCCCCAACGGAAATCCTCCACCCAGTGGGTCGTTTCAGGCCGAGCGAACGCCCGCCCGCTCGTCGGGCGCGAGTGCCATGAAATGCGGATTCGCCTGCGGCGCCCCGGAATGACGGCGGAGGCGTACCGGCCGTCCCTGACGGCCGGTCATTCCCGGGATCGCACCCGGCGCCGTCGCACTGTCCCCATGCAGCCGCTCAGGGCATCGCTTCGAAACCCCGACGGAGCTCTTCGACCCGCGCCCGATTGACGCCGAAGTCGCGATAGCCGAAGCGCGAGATCGAACGCACGTCGATGCGGCCATCGGGATGCACCAGCAGTTCGAGGTCATCCCGGTACCGCATCTTCTGCGTGGTGAACACCGCGTGCAGGTAGCCGCCATCGTCGTGCTTGACCTTGCCGCCCATGCGCTCGATCACCTCTCGCAGCATCGACACCGCCCGCAGGGTGTCGCCGGTATGGGCCAGCGCCGCGACGCGGTGGTCATCGTCGCCCGCCGCCGAAGAAACACAGCTCGGGCGCGACGGGCAGCCGGCAAACTCGCCGGTCGATGCGTAGAGATGGTCCGGCGGCGTCAGGGTCTTGTAGAGCCCCAGCGCCAGCACCACGGCCGTGGCCGCGGCCAGCATCAGCAGGACGATTTTCATTTGACGTGATCTCCCTTGCGAACCGGCTCGCCTCCCGCCAGCAGGGAGGGATCAAGCCTTACGTCGAACCAGTTGGCGCGCCAGCACAGGTGCGGCCCGGTGGCCCGCCCGGTGGCACCGACCCGGCCGATGACCTGACCATCTGACACTTCGTCGCCGACGGCCACGTCCAGTCGCGACAAGTGCAGATAAGTGGTGCTGACGCCGTGGCCATGGTCCAGGATCACGGTGCCGCCGGTGTAGTAGAGGTCGGTGGCGGCCAGGCGCACCACACCGCCCGCGGGGGCGCGAACGGGCGCGCCCTGAGCCGCGGCCAGGTCGATGCCGAAGTGGGGCTGGCGCGGCACCCCGTTGAGAATGCGGCCGGAGCCGAACACGCCGGTCACTTGCGCCGACAGCGGCCAGCGGTCGAGCGTCGCGAAATCGGCGCGCGGCGTGTCGTGGGCACGCGCCCGGGTCACTTGCTCCTGGTCGTCCCGGATTCGGGCAAGCACGTCGGCGGGCGGCTCGACCATGGCCTTGGGCAACCCGCCGATCTTCTGCACCTCGTACTGGCGCGTCTGCACCGGATACTCGTGGCGCCGGCGCGCGCCGCCGGGCGCCTGCACTTCGAGCACCGCCGCCGGGGCAGCATCGTAGGCCAGCCCGATCACGAAATGACCATCCGGCGTCAGCGTCAGCGCGCGACCGCCGAACCAGACCTTCGAACCCGGCTCGACGCTGCCGGTGAGCAGTCCGCCCTGAATCCAGCGACCCTGCAGGCGCGGATCGACGGCAGCGGCGTGCGCCGCCGTCATCGTCATCGTCGCCAGCAGCGTCGCGGTCAGCACGCTGATGCGCAGGCGCAGAAGAAAGTGAAAACCCGGGCTCATGCCGCGAGGTCCGTGTTCGGGCCTGAGCCCTGCAGGATGGCCACCGCCTCGGCCAGCGGCAGGGTCTGTTGACGCTCCTGCCCGCGAAAGCGCAGGGTCACCGTGCCCTCCTCGGCCTCCTTGCGCCCGACCACCACGATCACCGGGATCTTCTGCGAGGCGTGCTCGCGGATCTTGTAGTTGATCTTCTCGTTGCGCAGGTCGGCCTCGACACGCAGGCCGGCCTGGCGCAGCGCATCGCAGACCCTGGATGCGTAGCTGTCGGCGTCCGAAACGATCGGCGCGACCACCGCCTGCACCGGCGCCAGCCACAGCGGGAAGGCGCCCGCGAAGTTCTCGATCAGAATGCCGATGAAACGCTCGAAACTGCCCAGGATCGCGCGGTGCAGCATGACCGGTCGATGCCGCGAGCCATCCTCGGCCACGTACCCGGCGTCCAGCCGCTCCGGCAGCACGAAATCCACCTGCAGGGTGCCGCACTGCCAGTCGCGGCCAATGGCATCGCGCAGCACGAACTCCAGCTTGGGCCCGTAGAACGCGCCTTCGCCGGGGTTGAGGGTATAGGGCAGCCCGGTCTGTTCCACCGCCTTCCTCAGCGCGTCCTCGGCACGATCCCAAATGGCGTCCTCGCCGGCGCGGTTGTCCGGCCGGTCGGAAAACTTGACGCTGACGTCGTCAAAGCCGAGGTCCCTATACATGCGTTTGAGCAGGTCGCAGAACGCGACCGTCTCCGAACTGATCTGCGCCTCGGTGCAGAAGATGTGGGCATCGTCCTGCACGAAGCCGCGCACGCGCATCAGACCGTGCAGCGCCCCGCTGGGCTCGTAGCGATGACAGGCCCCGAATTCGGCCATGCGCAGCGGCAGGTCGCGGTAGCTGCGGGTGCCCTGGCGGAAGATCTGCACATGGCAGGGACAGTTCATGGGCTTGACCGCGAGCACGGACCTGCGCTGCTGGCCGGCGATCTCGCCCTCGTCAACCTCGGCGATGAACATGTTCCTGCGGTAGTTGGCCCAGTGGCCGGAGTCCTCCCATAGCTGGCGATCCACCAGCATCGGCGTGCGCACCTCCTGGTAGCCCGCGGCGTCGAGCTGTCGGCGCACGTAGTCCTCCAGGGCGCGGTACAGCGCCCAGCCCTTGGGGTGCCAGAACACCTGGCCGATGGCTTCTTCCTGCAGGTGAAACAGGTCCAGCGTGCGACCGAGCTTGCGGTGATCGCGCTTCTCGGCCTCCTCGATCATCTTCAGGTGGGCCTTGAGTTCATCCTCGGTGGCAAAGGCCAGACCATAAATGCGCTGCAGTTGCGCCTTGCTGGCATCGCCACGCCAATAGGCGCCGGACACCTTGGTCAGCTTGAAGGCGGTACCCAGCCTGCCGGTGGACGGCAGGTGCGGGCCCAGGCACAGATCCAGCCACTGGTCACCCTGGCGGTAGATGGTGAGCATCCGGTCCTGCAGGCCGTCGCGAATCCATTCGGCCTTGAAGGTCTCGCCGGCAGCCTCGAAGTGCCTCACTGCGTCGGCGTGCGACCACACTTCGCGGGTGATCGGCAGGTCACGCTTGACGATCTGCCGCATCCGCTGCTCGATCTGCTCCAGATCGCCCTCGGTGAAGGGCTCGGCGCGCGCGAAATCGTAGTAAAAGCCGGTTTCGGTCGATGGACCGAAGGTGATCTGCGTGCCTGGGTACAGCTCCTGCACCGCCTGGGCCATGACATGTGCGGCGTCGTGGCGGATGGTCTCCAGCGCCTCGGGCTTGTCGCGCGTGATGATGCTGATCGCGGCGTCTGCCTCGATGGGACGCGCAAGGTCCCACAACTCGCCGTTGACCGACACCAGCGCGGCTTTCTTGGCCAGGCCGGGCGAGATGGCCTGCGCGATGGCGAGGCCCGTGACCGGTGCGTCGAAGGATTTCTGGTTGCCGTCTGGGAAGGTGATGTTGATGGACATGTTCAGTGATTTGGAGATTCGGCTTTGGAGATTCGGCTTTGGAGATTCGAACCGGCAGTCGAAGGTGCCTGCTGCCTACCTGCCTGCGCAGCGTCCCGGTCATGAGCCACGCATTGTCACGCATTGCGCAGCCAAGGCAGGCGGCGTCGCATGCCATCAGATTATCCCGCTGGCAGTTCGCCCGGGTGCAGAAGATCGAAGCGCAGGGGCAGAACCGCGATGGGTAGCGGCAACGCCCCGTTGATCGCAGCCTCTGCGCCGCTCGCAACAAGGTTCGCGGCGCTGACGGGGAGAGGATTCGCCTGGTGCTCGGCGTGCTGATTCCGGCCGTCAAGCATGTGTTGCGTTGGCTAAGAGTCTCTCCGATTCCAGTCGACTGGCATGTCCCATCGGCAAAGCCAGCCTGCGAACCAATGCCTTCGAAAATCGCGGGGGCTACGCAGGACTACACTGACGCGCAACGGAGCCGACCATGAAACGCAGCAACCAGGCACTGAAAAGCTGGAAACGGGCATCGAAGCTGCCGCTGGGGGCCAGCGCCTGGTCGCGGCTGGTGTCCTTGCGCGCGCCCTACTTCGGCAGCATCGCGCCGCGCATGGTCGAACTCGAGCCCGGCCGCTGCATCGCCGAGATGCGCAAGCGCTGGCGCGTCACCAATCACCTGGGCACCGTGCACGCCATCGCGATGTGCAACCTGGCCGAATTCGCCGGCGGCCTGATGACCGAGGTCAGCGTGCCGCCAACCCATCGCTGGATCCCGCGCGGCATGTCGGTGGACTACGTGCACCCGGCACGGACCGACCTGCGCGCGGTCTGCGTCTGCAGCCCCCTGCCCGGCTTCGCTGACCAACCATTCGAATGGCCAGTGACGGTGGACGTCCAGGACACCGGCAGCCAGACCGTCTTTCGTGCCGAGATCCGCATGTGGATTTCGACCCGGCCCTGATCGGGACGTGGGCAATCGGGTCATGCGGCGCCAGACTCCCGGACGGTCTTTACCGATCCATGACCGCGCCTCATCTGCCGCCGCCGTCTGATGAATTTCCTTGCCCACCTGTGGCTGGCCGACCGCACCCGGACCTCGCTGGCCGGCAGCATCCTGGGCGACGGCGTGCGCGGCAGTGATCTGAGGGCCTACGCACCACGCACGGCCGAAGGCATCCGCCTGCATCGACGTGTCGATGCGGCCACCGACCGCCATCCGATCATCGCCGCCGCGCGCCATGCCTTCCCGCCCGGCCAGCGCCGTTTTGCCGGAATCGTGCTGGACCTGGCCGCCGACCACGCCCTGGCACGGCGCTGGCCGGATCACCACGAGCAGAGCCTGGCGGCGTTTGCACAGCGCTGCGGACAGGCACTGGCGACAGCCGCAGACGATTTCCAGCGTGCCGGGCTGCGTCGGCCCGATGCCGGGGCCTTCGCCGGACTGCTGCAGTCCTATGCCCAGACCGACGGCATGGAGCGTGCGCTGCGCAGGGTGGCGAGCAGGCTTCGCACGCCGCAGCCACTGCTCGATGCCGGCCTGCACTGGCCGGCGGCGTCGGACGCCCTGCAACCGCAGCTCGGCGAGTTGCTCGACGCACTGCTGGCGGTGATGCGGGCCGACGCCGGCACTCAGGCAATGCCGCCCGGCGCGCCGTTGGCATAGACCGGAGCCGGCAGGCCGAGCATCTGCGCGATTCGCGCGTCCTTGTCGCGCCACAACTGGCCGATCCAGAACTGGAAACGCTTGCGGAACTCGACGTCTTCCTCGTAGCGGCCGGCGATCAGGCCTTCGAGCAGGCCCTCGGGCAGTTGCAGCGGCCGGATATCGACCTTGACCCTGCGCATCCGGCCGCTGAGGAACGCCCAGAAACCGACCGCGCCGTCGGGATAGGCGATGGTGACATCCAGCACGCTGTGCAGCTTGTCGCCCATGGCCTCCAGGGCAAAGGCGAACCCGCCTGCCTTGGGCCGCAGCAGGTGGCGGTATGGAGAGCGCTGATTGGCCTGCTTGGTCGCCGTGAAGCGCGTGCCTTCGAGGAAGTTCAGGATCAGCACCGGCTGGTTGCGGAACTTGTCGCAGGCGCGCCGGGTGGTTTCCAGGTCGCGGCCCTTGAGCGCCGGGTTTTTCTTGATCTGATCGGGCGTGGATCGCTTCATGAACGGATAGTCCAGCCCCCACCAGGCCAGGCCCAGCACCGGCACCCAGATCAGTTGCTGCTTGAGAAAGAACTTGAAGAACGGTGCACGCCGCCCGAAGGCGCGCATCAGCACAAAGATGTCATTCCAGGTCTGGTGGTTGGAGCACACCAAGTATTGCCGTCGCGGGTCGAGTTCACCGCTGATGCGGACATCCCACTCGATGCGCTGGAACACCGCCGATGAGAGCACGTTGACCACCGACCAGTTCTGAGCGATGGCAGACGCCAGCCGGGACAGGGCTTCACGCGGCCGCGAGCCGGACGGCGTGAGCAGCTTGAGCAGGAACACCATGTAAAGCGGCACGGACCAGAACACGGTGTTGACGATCAGCAGGCTGGCCATGACCAGGCCCTGCAGAAATCCCGGCAGGGGTGTGAGCATTGAGGCAGGAACTCCGGTGAGGTTCGTCGCGCCGCAGCGGATTGACGGCGTCCGTTCGGTGCTTCGTGTCCGGCAACGGCGTCCGCGATCAGGGCGTTGCCGCCGGCGCGGCTTCGGCCGGTTCTTCGTGCGCCGACCAGTGCAGGTGAACGATGCGCCAGCCCTGCGGCTGAAGACGCAGGATGGCGGTCTCGGCGCCGACCAGCACCAGTGTCTGTTCAGCCAGGCTCACCGTGGTCCGGGTCATGGTCAGCACCCAGGCGACATCGCCGAGTTCGCGCGATTCGCGGCGCAGCACCTTGCGCTGGGCGTGGGGGGCAAAGGCGATCGCCGGCCCCAACTGCTTCCCGGCCCAGTCGTCGCGCGAGAGCTCGGCGAAGCCCTGTTCGTAGACCACCGCCTCGGGTGCCAGCAGTTCCAGCACGCGGTCGGGCTGATTGGCGCGCATGGCCTGGTGAAAGGCATCCACGACCTGTGAGGGTGTCTGTGTCTGGGTCTGTGCCTTTGTCTGCGCCTGTGTCTGCGCCTCCGAGGGCGTCTGTGCCTGCGCCTGCGCCGTCTGCAGCAGGCCCAGCCCCAGCAAGGCCACCAGCAGGATCTTCATGCGCCGTCCCCGTCCGAGCTGACCCGCACCCGACCGCTCTGGTCGAACACGCGAACCCGGCCGAAGCTCACCCCCTCGGGCAGGGCCACGGCGACGCAGGGGCTGCTCGGCTGGTCGGACGCCCAGCGGCCCTGCTGCGGCTCGAAGTACGTCGCGCTCAGCAGCAGCGCATCGCCTTCCAGGGCCGCGTCACGACTCACCGCCAGGCTGTACCCGCCGTTGGTGCGCTGTCCGATCTCGATCACCGCATAGGTGGTCTCCGGCAGCGGCCGCGACGTGGTGCGTATCCATTCGAACCCGCGCTGCGCGGCCAGCGCATCGAGCGCCGCCGCCCCTGGCAGCAGACTCAGCTCGGGCTCACCGGTGACGGTGTTGCAGACATCGGCCCGCGCCACCTCCTCGACCCTCACCAAGGTCTGTGGCGAGCCCGGCCAGAGTGAGGATGGATCCGGAAGGCGCAGCCAGCCCGGGGCTGCGCAGCCCGCCGCCAGCAGGCCGGCAATGGATATCGGGACGATTGCGCGCATGGTGCTCAAGGAGTCTGGATGTGGGTGGGGGCAGCGGACCTGGGGCGACGGTCCCGGTGACCGGTCGTGTCGGTCTGCGGGCACGACAGCCGAACCCTGCCGCCACGACCGGACATTATCCACACCGCGACCCGCTCTGCCCACGGCCGCCGCCGCCGGATGCCGCCGAGCCAGCGGTCGGGGCCATCTCGGCCACCCAGCGCCAAGGCCCGGGCAGGGTCGGGGCGGAATCGCAGCGGATGACCGATGTCTCCTCGCGCCAGCCGGACGCGCCGGTGATTCTTCCTACAGCCCGACACGAGAGGCCGATCAAAGAGCCTTGAGAGCCTGGGAGTTGCCACGGAGTTCTCCTGCGACCTGCCAGACATCCGGATTAGCCACAGTCGGCAGCGAGGTCGGCAGCGCCGGATGCGGCGGCCAGCCTGATTTTTTCGCGGGTCTGTTCGAGTGCAGTGGCAAAGCGCGGCGGCACCTGCCTGAGGGTGTCGACCTGGCGCTGCGCAGCCTCGACGCAGCCGCGCGCCAGCAGCAGGTTGGCGAGGTTGTTGCGCGCCACGACAGCTTGATCGTCGAGTTCCACGGCGCGCCGCAGCGCGCGCTCGGCAGCCGCGGTCCGGCCCAGCGCGTGATCGACATTCGAAATCGCCTGCCACGGCAAGGCGGATTGCGGCCAGCGCGTGATCGCGGCCCGATAGGCCTGCTCTGCGACCGCAAGGCGCCCCAGAGACTCGAACGGCGCGGCGCCGGCCAGCCAGTCCTGCACCGTCGTCGCCGTGGGAATTGCGTCGGGCTCCGCCAGGACCACGGCCCAGCGATCCGCGCGCTCCCAGCTGGCGACGAAACGCCGCTCGGCCAGCACCTCGCGCCTGGTGGTGCCGGACCGCAGGATGAAGGCGCGCTCCCGCGGGTCATAGCCGATCACCACTGCATAGTGCCAGCGCGGCCAGCGGCGCAGCCCCAGGTTCTGCAGCACCAGCACCGGATACCCCTGCTCCAGCGCGCCGATCAGCGCCTGCGGATCGCTGCCGAGCCGCACCGGCACGCGATCAAAACGGCGTGCGGCGGCGAGCATCTCGGCCTGCAGGCTGCCTTCGCGTCCGGGCACATAGACCCAGGGCGCGAGGGCTTCCGGGGTGGCGTCCAGACCCTGGGCCGCCAACACCGTGGCCAGGGCGGCCGGGCCGCAGTGATGCTCGGTCTGCGCAAAGAACGGCGTGTCGACCAGTTCGACGCTCGCCGCTGGCGGATCGATCTGAGTCAGCGGCCGCGAAGCGCAGCCGCTCAGCGCAAACCCCGCCGACAGCAGCAACCAGAACCGGTGCAGGGTGCGGGCCCGCCTGCCCCGAGGGTCCCGAACCGGAATCAAGTCAGATCGCGGTGAATACGTTGGTCACGCCCAACAGTTCGAGAACCAGCAGCACCAGAAACACCAGGCCGATCACGGCAATGGCGTCGCCGCCGGCCGGCTGAGCCTGGATGTTCATCGCCAGTTGCTGCAGTTCTGCGTCACTGAGCCGGGCAACGCGCTCGGCGGCGAGTTCGGACTCGACCCCCCAGGTTTCGAGCTGCGCGCGGACCTGGTCGCTGGCCATGAACCGGTCGATCGTGGCCAGGTCGGCCTGGCGCGACTGCTGGGCGACCAGACTCTCGGTGCCGATCATCGAGGCCTGCGCGCTCATGCCCGTGAGCATGAAACAGGAGGCCAGAAAGCCCAGAAACAGATTGCGGATCTTCAAACGCATTGCCTTTACTCCCGTTCAATACAGTCCACGAGAATGCGTCAACGACCTGAACGGCCGCCAACCGACTCAGCGCAGGTGAACCAGATGCTGACGGGTGGAGCTATCGATTCCGGCGTCCTCGACCGCCCTCGGCTCAAGCAGGCGCAGCGCCAGCTGCTTGCCGAGTTCGACGCCCCATTGGTCGAAGGCGTTGTTCCCCCACAGAACCGACAACACGAACGTGCGGTGCTCGTAGAGCGCCATCAACGCGCCCAGATGGCGCGCGTCGAGTCGCGGCAGCCACAGCAGGCTGCTGGGCCGATCACCGGCAAAAACACGATGCGGCAGCGCCGCGGCGATGGCCTCCGGCGGCATGCCGCGCGACTGGAGTTCGGCCTGCACCTCGCCCGCAGTCTTGCCGCGCATCAGGGCCGCGGCCTGCGCCAGCACGTTGGCCAGCAGCAGCCGGTGCTGATCCGGGTAGGCGTGTTCGGCCTGGCGCACGGCGATGAAGTCCACCGGGTGGACCGCCGGGCCCTGGTGCAACATCTGGAAGAAGGCATGCTGGCTGTTGGTGCCGACATCGCCCCACAGGGCCGGCGTGCTGTTGGCGAGGCGGATGCCGTCGCGATCGACGCCCTTACCGTTGGATTCCATCTCCAGCTGTTGCAGCCACGGCACGAAGTAGGCCAGCCGCTGTGCATACGGCGCCACCACCTGCGAGCGTGCACCAAGCGCCTGCGTGTTCCAGACCGCCAGCAGCGCCATCAGTATCGGCAGGTTGCGTGACGCCGGCGCCTGCAGGAAATGCTGGTCCATGGCGTGTGCGCCGGCCAGCAGGTCGTCGAAGGCGTCTTCGCCCAGAGCCAGCATCGCCGACAGGCCGACCGCCGACCACACCGAATAGCGGCCACCCACCCAGTCCCAGAACGCAAAGCAGTTGCGCGCCTCGATCCCGAACTGCGCGGCCGCGTCGAGGTTGGTCGACACCGCCACGAAATGCCTGGCCACCGCGTCGGCTCCCAGAGCGTCGACCAGCCAGCGCCGGGCATTGCCAGCGTTGGCCATGGTTTCCTGCGTGGTGAAGGTCTTGGACGTCACCACGAACAGCGTGCGCGCAGGTTCGATCCCGGCAAGCACGTCGGCGAGCTGGGCGGCGTCAACGTTGGCGACGAAATGGGCGCGCAGCGGCGCCCTCGCAGGATCAGCCAGCGCCTCGACCACCATGCGCGGCCCGAGGTCCGAACCGCCGATGCCGATGTTGACCACGTCGACGATCCGGTCCCCGCGCGCACCCTGCCACTGTCCCTGGTGCACCTGCCGGACAAACGCCCGCATCTGTTCGAGCACGCCGTGCACGTCGTCGCTGACCTCGCGACCCTGCGCCTGCATCGGCATGCCGCGCGGCGCGCGCAAGGCCATGTGCAGGGCGGCACGCTGTTCGGTGTGGTTGACCGCTTCGCCGGCGAACAGCCGGCTGCGCCATGCCGGCAGGTCGCGGGCC
>JAJFJX010000191.1 GCA_021773655.1 Panacagrimonas sp. | reverse complement strand
GTCCTCGATGCCCTCGGCCAGGCATTCCGGGAAGAACCCGGTCGCGCCCGGTGTGCCGGAACTCGGTTCGCAGCTGGCCGATTCGCCGCCATCGCCGGCGTCGAAACCGCTCGGGCACAACTCCTTGCGGCAAAGCGTCGGGATGCCGTCCCCGGGCTGCAGGGAATGGTCGCGGACGTAGTAGATGCGTGGGTAGTAGCGAAGAAAGCGCATCGGCGCGGATCGCGGCTGATCCAGCGCACTGGGTTCGGTCAGCGCATCGATCCCCCAGCGCATCAGTGTGCCGACCGTGGCGTTGGTCTGCAGGTAGTAGTGATAGGGACGCAGGCGCACCTCGGCGTCGCCGAGCTTCAGTGCGCCGGTCTGGCGCCCGCTGACCCGGCGCAGGGCCACGGCGTCGGTGCCCGGCTGCTGCGCACCGACGCAACGCCAGCGGTCGGTGACGGCTGCGGCGCTGTCATGGTTGCGAAATTCCAGCGCACGCGAAAAACGGAAACTCCAGGCCTGACCCGCTGCGCCGCAATCCTGGCCCGGGGCCAGCGCCTGGGTGGCGCTGCTGACGTCGTTGTTGACATCCAGATCCTCCAGGTTGGGCAGCAGGTTGTCGGTGCCCAGCATGCCGCCCCAGTAACCGGCCATCGCCAGGTCGCGCGACAGGGTGAGCATGGCGAAGCGAGCCTGGTCCTGCATGCCGGAAATCAGTTCGTTTTCGCGCTGGCTGCGGCTGGTGGCCAGGAACACCGCGCCGATGGCCGCCAGCAGCAGCAAGCCCAGCGTGGTCGCCACCAGCAGCTCGACCAGGCTGAAGCCGCGCATTCGCGCAGAGGGGCCGGAGGGTGCGCGATCAGGGCGCATGGGGATCGGCCACGTAGGCATGCAGGACCATCACGCGGCGCATGCGATCGTCGTCGCCGCCGACCCGCGGATCGTCGTAGCGACCGCTGCCCACGCCGCAGGGGTTGTTCGCGTCGGCGGTAGCGGGGGTGTCGGCGTCCGGTGGATCCTGGCCGGTCAGGCCGCGCCAGGCCACGGCAACCGTATAAAGCCCCGGGGTGGCGGCGGTGATGCATCCGGTGGGCTCGACCAGGCCGCCGGCGGCCTCGCCATCGGCCAGCACCTCGTCTCCGGCCAGCAGGCGTCCCCACACGTACAGATCGTGCGCGGCCAGTTCGGCCGGTGTGCAGGCGGCGCCTGCACCGTTGCAGTCCACGCTGGCGGTGACGGCGCTGGCGTCGGTGGTCAGGTAGGCATCCAGCTCGCCGGGATTGCCGCGCATGGCTTCCACCATGGCCTGCGACAGGGTGCCCGCGGCGGTGCGCTGGATGGCGTCGTAGTTGAATTTCTTGGAGGTCGCCTGCAGGCCGGCCACCGCCAGCATGCCGACGCCGACGACAAATACGGTGATCAGGATCTCGATCAGGGTGAAGCCCGAGGCCCTGCAGGGCGCTGCTGTGCGGATCATGGTTCGCAGGCCGCCGGGACCGAATCCGGATCCAGCGCCACCAGGCTGATGCGCCCGCTGATCGCCACGTCCAGTAGCCGGGCGTCACGCAGGCGCCCGCTGCGCTCGCACAGCGTGAATTGCGCGCGCTGCGCGGCGCGACCGTTGGGCGCGAAGATCAGATGGGTGTTGCTGTTCAGGGTGGTCAGCACCACAAAGGCGTCGTCGTCCACGGAGGGGGTGATGCGGCCGACCGGGTCGAACACCGCCACGATGTCGGCGCCGGCATCGGGTTCGGAACCATCGAAAGTGGCATCGGCGTCCTGGTAGACGATCCAGCCCTGCGCCCAGCTGCCGCCGCCGCTGGCGCACTGCGGGATGTCTGCACTGGCAAACCAGTCTCGCTGGCAGATGGTGACGGGGGCGTTGCGCACGATGGCTTCCGAACGTGCCTGGGTCAGTCCAGCGTACAGCTCGGTGGCGCCCTTGGCGCGGGAGGCGGCCAGCCCGAACCGGCTCATCTGGGGCAGTGCCAGGCCCAGCAGGATCGCGCCGATCGCGATCGTCACCATCAATTCGAGCAAGGTGAAACCCGCCTGGCGTGCCATGGACGCAGTTATATCAGCGACCTGCAGAATCCGGCGCCGGGCCGGATCGGCGGGCGCGGTGACATGGTCGAGCGGCCTAAAGTCCCGACTGGTGAGGCTGAGGGTAACGGCGACGGCGACAGAGACGGCGAACCGCGATAATCGCCGGCCGTCCCTGCACGTCGCTCCTGCAATGTCCGTTTCCAAGCCTTCGCCAGACGTGATCGTGATCGGTGCCGGCGTCATCGGCCTGGCCAGCGCACTGGAGCTGCGTCGCCGTGGTCTGCGCGTGACGGTGCTCGAACGCGGACGCGTCGGTCCTGGTGGCGCCTCCTGGGCCGGCGGCGGAATTCTGGCTCCGCTCGATCCGGCCGACACGCCGTCTCCGGTGCGCGCCATGCTGCAGCAGAGTTTGAGGGTATACGCGCGCTGGTGCGAAGAACTCCACGCGTGCAGCGGCGTCGATCCGCAATACCGGGCGTGCGGCATGCAGGTGCAGGCGCCGGCAGCCATTGCCGACTGGATCGCCCTGGGTGCCGACTGCGGGTTCGAGGTCCGTGCCGGGGACGCCGGATCGGCCGACCTTCAATGCCCGAGCGTGGCGCAGGTCCGCAGTCCGCGGCTGCTGCGGGCGCTGGCGGGAGCCTTTCGTGCCGCCGGTGGGGACCTGGTCGAGGACACCCCGGTGCTGCGCATCGAGGCTGCTGCCGGGTCCTGCACCGTGTTCACGGCCGGCCACCGCAGTCGGTCGGCCGCCCGCTGCATGGTGGCTGCCGGCAGCCGCTCGGGCGGATTGTGCGCGGCGCCGGGTCTGCGGCCGGTCAAGGGTCAGATGCTGCTGCTGCAGGCCGAACCCGGTGAGCCGGACCGGATCGTGCTCGGCCAGGGTCGTTACCTGATCCCGCGCGCCGACGGCCTGGTCGTGGCCGGCAGCACGGTGGAAGACGCGTTCGTCGACGAAGGACCCACGGCGCAGGCGCGCGACGCGATTCTGGACAGCGTCGCGCGGCTGTGGCCGGGGCTGGAGCGCCGCCCGGTCCTGGCGCACTGGACCGGCCTGCGGCCGATGATGCCCGACGGCCTGCCACGTCTGGCCTGGCTGGGACCGGAGCGGCGCGTCTATCTGCATTGCGGCCACTACCGGCTGGGCCTGAGCCTGGCGCCGGCCTCGGCCATCGAGGCGGCCGACGCTATCGTCGCGTCGCTGTAGGCTTGCTCCAGCGAGCGCCGTGCGACAGGCGCCAGGGGAGGATGCAGCGATGATCGCCGAACCCACGCAGCGCACGCTGCTCAAGCTGCAGCGCATGGAAATGGCCCTGGTGCGGGGTTGGCTGGCGCACCCGGAGGCATTGTCGCAGCGCCACTACCAACATCTGCGCTACCTGCTCGGATTCGCCCGGCTGACCCGGTTCGTTCCGGGCGGCGCAGCCCAAGTGGCGGGGCGCAAAGAGGTCGAGGTCGATGCCGCGATCGTGGCGCCCTTGCGCGAACTGCTGTTGCGCGCGCTCTACCGGCCGCTGCACCGCGAACAGGATCTGCGCGCGCGTCTGCGGCAGAGCGCGGCGGCGCTGGCGCCGCTGGTGGCTGCACTGGACGATGCCCGGCCACGGTTGCTGGCGCGCCACCAGGCCGATTTCTCTGCCGCGGAACTGGATGCCGAAGTCGGGCACAAGGCGCTGGTGACCATCGCCGGCGGTGGCGGCGGCTCCGGCTATGTCTACATCGGTGCCGCCGCGCGGCTGCGCGCCGAGGGGCTGTCTTCGGATTACCTGGTCGGCGCCTCGATCGGCGCCCTGATCGGTGCCTTCCTGGCGCGTTCGCGCCAACTGGACATCGAGGCCCTGATGGCCTGGGCCAAGTCACTGAGCTTGCGCGGCATCTTCGCCCGGCCGCACCTGGGCTCCTCGAACACGCTGCCCGGACTGTTGCGCCTGCACCTCAAGAGCATGCACCGCGCCCTGGTCCATCCGGACGGCAGTCCGCTGCGACTGTCGGACCTGGAGATACCCTACGAGGCAGTGATCGCCGGCGTGCGTCGGCGGGTGTACGACCACCTGCCCGCGACGCTGAAGACCTTCGTTTCGGCCGAGCGCGGCTCTGCGCGCTTCTCGCGCCTGTTGGCCGAGCGCATGCTGATGCTGGGAACCTTCATCAATCCCCACGTGGTCCAGCCACTGGTACTGGGTCGCGACCCCAACACCCGCCGCATGCGGGTGGTCGACGCAGTCGGCCTGTCGGCGGCGATCCCGGCGGTGCTGCAGTACGAACCACCGACGCGCGATGCGATCACCGACGCCATCCTGCAGAACCTGCGTCAGACCCACGACGTGGCCCTGTTAGTCGACGGCGGCGTGGCCGCCAACGTGCCGGCGCGCATCGCCTGGGAAGGCGTGCAGGCCGGTCGCATCGGCACCCGCAACGCCTTCTTCCTGGCGCTGGACTGCTTCCATCCTCAGTTCGAGCCGAGTCACCTGTGGCTGTACCCGGTGACGCAGATCATCCAGATGCAGCTGCGCCAGCAACGGCCCTACTTCGACTGGCTGATGCGCTTCGAACCGACTCTGTCGCCGGTCAACCTGCTGCCGTCGGCCGCGGATTTCGACCGCGCGTACCACTGGGGCTGGCAGCAGGCCGACGTGACGATGCCGTTCCTGAAGATGGCGCTGGAACCGGTGCGCCTGCCGGACTGACCTCACTCGGCGGCGGTGCTGGTGTTGAAGCCGGCATCGAAGTCCAGGCCCGACCGCGAGCGGTCACGCACGGTGAGCGAGAACGGCGGTCGGCGAGCCGGTGGACCCCGCACGGTGCGCCGGTGTCGTAATCGTCGCAGCCGAACCGTGGTACGGGTCAGTGCTCGTGTCCGAATGGCAGTTCCAGGCCCGCGGCCAGCAGGAAGGCGCCGCGACGATCGTCTTCCGGCACCTCGCGCGGCCAGGTGTAGCCGGCCACCAGTTCCAGGTACAGGCGCTGTCCGGCCAGCGGATGGCGATAGACCAGTCGACTGCCGTACTCGCGGATGGGCACGGCGTCACGCGTGGCGCCGCGCACGAAGGTCTCGACTGCCACGCCGCGACCCTCGCCGACACTCTGGTAGTGGATCAGCGCACTGCGCCAGTCGAAGCCCTCGGTCTTCTCGGACATCGTGCCGATGCTGCTCCAGCGCAGCAGCCGCCTGGGGTTGAGTACATGGCTGAAGTCGAATCCCGGCGTGACGCCAAAGCCGTTGCGCGAGTTGTAGAACGGCGTGATTCGCAGGTGCAGCAGGTTCTTGTCGTCGGCGTAGGCGTTGTAGCGCGTCCGGTTCTGGACGAACACACGCGGTTCGCGCAGGTCGCGTGCGCCGACGCGAAAATCCGAGCGCAGTTTCTCGCTGCCGGGCAGGCCGTAGCCCAGACCGGCGAGCCACTGGTCGTCATCATCGATGCTGGGGAACTGCGAGCGCAGCGCGAAGCCTTCGCTGCGGTCTCGCACGAAGTCGTCCTCGTCGTCGCGGCCGACAAAGGCCGACAGGCGTTCCTCCAGGTTCTCCAGATCCACGCGCACGTTCAGGCGCACGCGTTCCTTGAATCCGTAGTACTCGGACCAGGTGCCGGACAACTCGACCCGGCCGTGGGCCTTGCGCGCGGCCTTGACATTGCGCTCTCCGAACAGGCCGTCGAACCACAGCGAGGCGCCGCACAGAGTTTCATGCATTACCTGGGTGGTCTGGTCGATCCATTCGGTGCGCGGCGCATGGTAGACGCGGCAGGGCTTGGCGGGATCGACCGGAGCGGCCTCGATCAGCGCAATTTCCAGGGATGCGGGGTCGACCGGTTGTTGCTCCGCCGGCCCGGCGAGCGACTCGATGCCGTCGAGTGCCCGCCATTGAAGTAATCCCTCGACCTCGTCGGAGGCGGATGCGGGCGGGGAGAGCATCGCAATGCCTGCCGCGACCGTCGCAACGCACAACGCCATTCTGCATCGCTGCGGGCCAGGTGCATCGAAGCCTGACCGTTTGACTTCGCGCACGTGTGCGGCGCTCCGCTTGATCGGTGTGCCCAGCCTAGCGAAATTTATCGTCGCGCGCGCCTGACGACGGGCCGGCAGACGGCCTGATGCCGTCTGCCGGCGTCGGTCAGATCTTTGTCGTCATCAGAAATGGAACAGCAGGTTGGCCGAAGCCATGTCGATATCGGTGTCGTTGAGCTCGAAGCGCTCGTACTCGATGCGCAGGCCCAGGTTCTGGCTCAATGCAAAGCGTGCGCCGGCCCCGTAGAAAGGGTCGGTGCCATCGTCGTCAACGCGCACGTTGGCGAAGCGGCCCTCGGCATCCCAGAACAGCGCACCGCCCTTGCCGTAGATGGAAAAGTTCTCGGTCAGCGGCAGGTCCAGCACCGCCCCGGCGGTCCAGCCGTCGGCCTCGACCCGATTGTCGCCGTCTTCGGCGGTGCCGAAGTCGATGTACTGGCCCTCCAGCGACAGCATCCGGCCGAGCTTGAAGCCGGCAATACCCTTGTAGCTGACGCGATCATCCTCGAAGTCATCCCCGTCACCGGTGAAATCCTCGCCTTCGATGCGGTTATAGCCGATGCCGCCGCCCAGATAGAGACCGGGGTCCTGTGCGGTGGCGATTTGCGGGGCCAGGGTGGCCAGGCCGAGGGCGGTGCCGAGGAGGGCTGCCTTGCGTGCGTTCATCGTGTTCTCTCCAGGAAAGATGGGCGGTATCAGGAGCGCCCTCAAGGGCGATCCACCGCACCACGATGCATCCGGCGCATGAATTCCTTCTGAACGATTTATTTACCCAAATCATGTAGTTAATGAACGCCCGCTGAGTGTCATCCAGGCCGGTCCGAAGCCGGGCGGGCGCGGGGCGTATCAGCGCCCGGCGCGCGCCGCTGCAGGCGAGGCGTCGAGATACGCCAGCGCCTCTTCGGTGGACCCCTCGTCGAGCGGGTTGTACCAGGGGCTGAAGAAACTCAGTTCCTGACGCATCAGCGACAGCAGAGAGGGCAGTTGCCCGGCGCGGGCCTGACGCTGCCATTCCAGCCAGATCCAGGGCTTGAACACGCTCGGCTTGCGGTGCGCGAAACGCTGGTCCTGCTTCATCAGGTGTGCGGCGCCATGCACCCACAGACCGAAGATCGCCGGCATGGCGATGCTGGCCAGGTAGTAGCGCGAGGGATAACGCCCGCCCAGATGACGGTAGACATCAAAGGCCACGCAGCGGTGTTCGACCTCCTCGGCTCCGTGCCAGCGCAGCAGGTCCAGCAGTACCGGGTCGGCGTCCTGCCAGTTCTGCCTGAGCACGTAGTTGCCGAGCACGCAGGTCATGTGTTCGATGGCTGCGACGATGCCCAGGCGGAACACCAGCCATTGTTTCTCCAGCACGCCTGGCAGCCTGATCCCGAACGGCTGGTCGGCCAGCAGCACCTCGAACAGCTTGTCCTCCTGGGCGGTGTTGGACTCGGTCTCGATGCCGTGTGCATGCAGGTACTCGACGATGGCTGCACCGTGGGCGCGTGCGTGCATCGCCTCCTGGCGGATGAACATCTGCACGTCGTCGCGCAGCTTCGTGTCGGTGATGTGGGGCAGGGCCTTGTTGTAGAGCTTGCAGAACCAGAACTCGCCGGCCGGCAGCAGCAGGTTGATCTCGTTGATGAAGTGGCTGGCGAAGGGCTGGCCGGGAATCCACTCCAGCGGCGTCTGCGACCAGTCGAACTGCACCTTGCGCGGGATCAGCGGCTGCGGGGTGTGGCTGGCCCGGGACATCTTCGGCAGTGGCGGTTCAACGGGGCTATTCATGGCGGCGTCTCCTTCAGGAGCTGACTTCGACCTGCGCGAGCCTGCGTGACAGGCCGGGCAGGAATCGACCGAGCAGGCGGGTGGCGTGCGCCTCTGCGCCGACCAGCACCTCGGACTTTCCGGTCCGGACCGCGTCGAGGATCGCGGCGGCGACCGCCGACGGCTTGAGGTTGCGTCGCGCGTAGAGCTTCTTGGCGCGCGCGCGCTGGCGGTCCTGCTCCTCGGCGCTGACGCCGACGAAGCGTGAGTTGCGCGTGATGGCGGTGTCGATCAGCCCCGGGCACACCGAGGTGACGCGGATGCGCTGATCGGCCAGCTCGGCCCGCAGGCAGTCGGTGAGCATCAGCACCGCCGCCTTGGTGGTGGCGTAGGCGGGCAGGGCACGCGTCGGTGTGAATGCCGCGGCGGAGGCCACGTTGACGATGTGTCCGGCCTTGCCGGCAGCGAGCATCTGCAGTGCGAACAGCTTGCTGCCGAGGATCACGCTCCACAAGTTCACCCTCAGCAGCTGGTCCCAGTCGGCGGTGCTGGTGTCCAGCATCCGGCCGGACAGTCCGATACCGGCGTTGTTGATCACCACGTCCGGCGCGCCGAGTTCGGATTCGACCCATTGCGCGAAGGCCTCCATCTGCTCGGTCGATCCGACATCTACCTGGTAGACGAAGGCCTCGGCGTCCAGCAGTCGCGCGAGGTCTGCGCTGCGCTGCGCCGCTTGGGCGTCGATGTCGGCCGACACCACCGACGCGCCCTGTTCGGCAAAGGCCAGCAGCGTCGCGCGGCCGATGCCGGATCCGGCGCCGGTGATCACCAC
>JAJFJX010000020.1 GCA_021773655.1 Panacagrimonas sp. | reverse complement strand
ACTGCCACAGCAGGAAGTTGCTGATGCGGCGCTCGCCGCCAGTGCGGATCAGCAGGTCCGGTGGCGGGATGCCGGCGGTGTCCAGTTCCGACTCGATGGCTTCCGCGGTGATCGTCTCGCCGCGCGCGGCCAGTTTTCGTGCCGCGCTGACGATGTCCCATTGCCCGCCGTAGCCGACCGCCACATTGAGCTTCAGACCGCGGTTGTGACGGGTCAACTCGGTGGCGCGGCGCATCTCGTCGCGCAGCGGCGCAGCAAAATCGCAGTGATTGCCGATGAAGCGCATGCAGACGCCGTTGCGATTGAGCGCCTCGATCTCGCGCGACAGGGTGCGCACGAACAACTGCATCAACATGCTCACCTCCTGTTGCGGGCGACGCCAGTTCTCCTGGCTGAAGGCGAACACCGTCAGGTACTCGACGCCGAGGCGGTAGGCGCAGCGCAGCGTGCGCCGCGCGGCCCGCACCCCTGCGCGGTGACCGGCGGCGCGCATCTGACCGCGCTGGCGCGCCCAGCGCCCGTTGCCGTCCATGATGACGGCGACGTGGACCGGCCGGCTGTCGGCCGCGGGACGCTCGGGTGGGGCCTGGATCACGATCAGAATTGAGACATGCAGCCGCCGGATCAGCCGGACCGGGACGGTTGACCTCGGAGAAACGGACTCACAGCGACATCAGCTCTTTTTCCTTGGTTGCCGACATCTCGTCGACACGGGCGACGAACTGGTCGGTCAGCTTCTGGATCTCGGTCTCGCCGCGCTTTTCGTCGTCCGAACCGATCAGCTTTTCCTTGGCCAGTTCCTTGATGTCCTGATTGGCGTCGCGTCGCACGTTGCGAATCGCCACCTTGGCCTGCTCTGCTTCGGAACGCACTACCTTGGTGAGGTCGCGGCGGCGTTCCTCGGTCAGTGCCGGCATGATGATGCGGATGATGGTGCCGGCGGTATTGGGTGTCAGGCCGAGGTCGGACTTCATGATCGCCTTTTCGATGGTGCCGACCATGTTCTTGTCCCAGGCGGTGATGGAGATGGTGCGGGCGTCCTCGACCACCACGTTGGCGGCCTGTGACAGCGGCACCTCCGCGCCGTAGAAATCGACCGTGACGTGATCCAGCAGCGCGGCGTTGGCGCGGCCGGTGCGCAGCTTGACCAGCTCCGACCTGAGTACATCCACACATTTCTGCATGCGCTCGGCGGCGTCTTTCTTGATGTCGTTGATCATGGCGTCTTGCGTCCTCGAACGGGTTTTGGCCCGGGCGCCGGCGTGCACCCCGGCTGGAATAAGGTCTATGTGCGCACGTAGGTGCCGATGCTGCGATCACCCATCACGATCCTGCGCAAGGCATCGGGGCGCTGCATGTCGTACACGCAAAGCTGGATGCGGTGGTCCCGGCACAACACCATCGCCGTCTGGTCCATCACCGCCAGGCGCCGGTCCAGCGCCTCGTCGTAGGTCAGATCGTCGTAGCGCGTGGCGGCAGGGTCCCTCTTGGGGTCGGCGGTGTAGATACCGTCGACCTTGGTGGCCTTGAGCATCAGGTCCGCGCCGATCTCCACGGCACGCAGCGCCGCCGCCGAATCGGTGGTGAAGAACGGGTTGCCAGTGCCGGCCCCGAACACCAGCACCCGTCCCTTTTCCAGGTGCCGGATGGCACGCCGGCGGATGAAGTCCTCGCACACCTCGTTGATGCGGATCGCCGACTGCACCCGCGCCTGCAGACCGACGCGCTCGATGGCGTCCTGCAGCGCCAGGGCATTGATCACGGTGGCCAGCATGCCCATCTGATCACCGGTGACCCGGTCCATGCCGGCACGCGCCAGACCCTCGCCGCGAAAGATGTTGCCACCACCGACCACCAGCGCCACTTCCACACCACTGGCCACCAGCGACTGCAGCTCGGTCGCCACGAACCCCATGACTTTGGGCGAGATGCCGAAGTCGAGGTCCCCCATCAGGGCTTCGCCCGAGAGCTTGAGCAGGATCCGCTTGTAGACCGGCTGGGTTGCGCTCATGAAATCGGCATCAGATAGTTCGAGGCCCCGTTTCCGGGGCCTCGGGAACAGCCCAGTTTAGCCGCTCAGCCACCGGCCGCGGCGACTTCGGCGGCGAAGTCGGTCTGCTTCTTCTCGATGCCCTCGCCCACCGCCAGGCGCACGAACCGGGCGACCCCGGCCTTTTCCTTGGCCAGCACCTCGCGCACCTTGGCATCGGCCTTGAGGTTGTAGGCGTCGTTCTTGACGAACGGCTGGCCGACCAGAGTCTGCTCGTCCAGGAACTTGGCGATCTTGCCGTCCAGCATGCGGGCGACGATTTCGGCAGGCTTGGGCTTCTTGCCGGCGGCGGCCTCGTCGGCCTGCTCCTGGGCGACCTGCGCCTCGATGATGCGACGTTCGGCGGCCACCACCTCGTCCGGGATGCTGGCCGGATCCACGGCACGCGGCGACATCGCAGCGATGTGCATCGCCAGGTCGCGGGCCAGGTCCTCGCTACCGGCCTCCAGGGCCAGCGCCACCGCGATCTTGTCACCGGGGTGGATGTAGGTCACCAGCGGGCCGCCGGCCGCCGAGACGATCTCCAGCCGGCGGATGCTGAGGTTTTCGCCGATCCTGCCGATCAGCTCGCGCCGCCGCTCGTCCAGGGACTTGCCGCCGACGTCCAGCGCCACCAGTGCCTCGACGCTGGCCGGACGACGGGACAGTGCCAGTTCCGCGGCCTCGCGCGCCAGACTGCGGAAGTCCTCGCCCTTGGCGACGAAATCGGTCTCGCAGTTGACCTCGACCAGCGCCACCGCCTCGGCGCTGGACGCCACCGCGATGATGCCCTCGGCAGCGGTACGGCCGGCCTTCTTGTCGGCCTTGGCGGCGCCGTCCATGCGCAGCTTCTCGACCGCCTTGTCGAGATCGCCGTCCACGGCTTCCAGTGCCTTCTTGCAATCGCCCATGCCGGCGCCGGTACGGTCGCGCAGCTCCTTGATCTGGCTTACGGAAACAGCCGGCATCGTTCAGGCCTCCTGTCGTTCGTTGCGGCCGCCGGGCTTGCGCGGGCCGCGGGGCGGACGGCGGTCGCGGCGGTCATCGGCCTCGACTTCCGGGGGCGCCTCGCGCAGCGGCACCGAGCTTGCACTGCGCGCCTCGATGATGGCGTCGGCCATGCACTGGGCGTAGACCTTGATGGCGCGGGTGGCGTCGTCGTTACCGGGCACCACCAGATCGACCAGTTCGGGGTCGTTGTTGGAGTCGACCACCGCCACCACCGGAATGCCGAGCTTGCGAGCCTCGGCCACCGCGATTTTCTCATAGCCGGTGTCGATCACGAACAGGCAGTCCGGCAGTGCCGGCATGCTCTTGATGCCGCCCAGCGAACGGCGGAGCTTTTCCAACTCGCGCGTGAACATCAGCTGTTCCTTCTTGGACAGGCGGCCGATGGTGCCGTCCTCGAACTGCTTTTCCATCTCGTTGAGGCGCTTGATCGAGCCCTTGATGGTCTTGAAGTTGGTCAGTGTGCCGCCCAGCCAGCGCTGGCTCACATACGGCATGCCGCAACGGGCGGCCTCGGCCTCGATCGCCTCGCGCGCGGCGCGCTTGGTGCCGACGAACAGCACCCGCCCCCCGCTGGCCGCCATCTTGCCGGCGTAGGAACAGGCATCCTTGAGCAACGGAAGGGTGTGCTCGAGGTTGATGATGTGGATCTTGTTGCGGCTGCCGAAGATGTAGGAATCCATCTTCGGATTCCAGTAGCGTGTGCGGTGCCCGAAGTGGGCCCCCGCCTCCAGCAACTGGCGCATGGTGATGCTCGACATGGTTACAGCTCCTTGGGTTGGGATCAGACCGCGCCGGTAGTGACTGAAGCAGGCACCCAAGGCCGGCAGCGGATGAAGTTGCGAGGTGCAGGGATCTGCAGCGTCGCGTGATTGCCAAAAAAAGCGCGGCTTTATAGCATGCCCGACCCGCCTACTCAATCTTGCGCGAGCGCCCCGGACCCCGATCCGATGTATTCAGAAAGCAGTTCAGCCAAGGGTATTTCCATCAAGTCGCCGGACGAGCGCCAGCAGATGCGTCTGGCCGGCCGCGCCGCCGCGCAGGTGCTGGAAATGATCGCCCCGCAGGTCACGGCCGGGGTCAGCACCGACGAACTCGACCAGATCTGCCACCGCTACATCATCGAGGAACTCGGCTGCGTGCCGGCGCCGCTGAATTACCGGGGCTTTCCCAAGTCGATCTGCACCTCGGTCAACCATGTCGTGTGTCATGGCATTCCCACGCCGGCCAAGCGGCTCAAGCGCGGCGACATCATCAACATCGACATCACCGTGATCAAGGATGGCTGGCACGGCGACACCAGCCAGACCTTCTTCATCGGCGAACCCGGCGTGCTCGCCAGGCGCCTGGTCGAGACCACCCGCGAGGCGATGGTGGCCGGCATCCGCATGGTCCGGCCGGGCATTCACCTCGGCGATATCGGCCATGCCATCCAGCAGATCGCCGAACAGCACCGCTACTCGGTGGTGCGCGAGTATTGCGGGCACGGCATCGGCCGCGTTTTCCACGAAGAACCGCAGGTGCTGCACTACGGCAAGCCCGGCACCGGCGTGGAATTGCAGGCCGGCATGTGCTTCACCATCGAGCCGATGTTCAACGCCGGTCGCGCGCAGGTGAAGCTGCTGCCGGACGGCTGGACGGTGGTGACCAAGGATCACGCCCTGTCCGCGCAGTGGGAACATACCGTTCTGGTCACCGAGACCGGCTACGAAGTGCTGACGCTGCGTACAGGCGAGATTGTTTAGCCGTTAGGCGTTAGGCTTTCGCCGTCGTATCCGTGCCGCCGGATCCGGGACACCTGCGTCCCGCCGGCCTTCCCCAACTCTCCCGTTTGCCTCCCGACTGCCTCGACCATGGGCGCAGAACTCCAAGCAGCCGAAGAAGAAGGCGCCCGCGTGTTTTCCGCGCGCAAGGTGCGCGCCCGGCTGCGCGCCGATCACGATGCGCCGGTGGCCGCGTTCCGGGGCACGCTGGATTGGGGCCGCGAGCGCCTGATCAACCTGTTTCACGACGGTGAATCGGCCGAGTCGCTGGTGCGCGCCCGCGCCCAACTGGTCGACGAGGTGCTGGCCGAGGCCTGGGACCGCCACATGCCCGAAGCCGTCAGCGGCGTCGCGCTTGCGGCGGTGGGCGGCTACGGCCGCGGCGAACTGCTGCCGTCCTCGGATATCGACCTGCTGATCCTGCACGACGGCGAAGGGCTGGAGCGGGCGCGCAAGGCGCTCGAACAGCTCACCGCTTTTTTCTGGGACATCGGCCTGGAAGTCGGGAGCAGCGTGCGTTCGATGGAGGACTGTGTCGGCGAGGCGGCCAAGGACATCACCGTCATCACCAACATGATGGAAGCGCGCTTCCTGACCGGTGACCGCGAGTTGCTGGATCGCATGCAGGCTCGCCTGACCCCCGAGCGCCTGTGGCCGGTGGCGGAATTCTTCCGCGCCAAGAAATCCGAGCAGGAAGCCCGGTACCGCAAGTACGACGACACCGGATACAAGCTGGAGCCCAACGTCAAGGAATCGCCGGGCGGCCTGCGCGATATCCATACCATCAGCTGGGTCGCCAGGCGCCATTTCGGCGCCAGCACGCTTGGCGAGCTGCGCGACCACGGGTTCCTGACCAAGCAGGAGTGCGACGAACTGTTTGCCGGCCAGGATTTCCTGTGGCGGGTGCGCTTTGCCCTGCACATGATCACCGGCCGCCGCGAGGACCGCCTGCTGTTCGATCACCAGGTCAGCGTCGCCGGCCTGTTCGGCTACATCAACACCGACCCCGACCATCCGAACCAGGCGGTCGAGCAGTTCATGCAGTTGTACTACCGCACCATCAAGTCGCTGAGCTGCCTCAACGACATGCTGCTGCAGCTGTTCGAAGAAGCCATCCTGCACCCGCTGTCGGATGCGGTGGTCAAGGTGATCAACCCCCGCTTCCAGATCCGCAACGGGTTTCTGGAGGCGCGCGACGACGACGTGTTCCGCAAGTCGCCGCAGTCGCTGATCGAAATGTTCCTGCTGATGCAGCAGCGCCCCGGCCTGGAAGGCATCCGCGCCCAGACCGTGCGCATGATCCTGCGCGACTCTCGCCTGCTCACCGAAGAGGTGCGCCGTGACGTGCGCACCCGCGCATTGTTCATGGAGATGTTCCGCGAGGGACGCGGCCTGACCCGCAATCTGCGCCGCATGAACCGCTACGGGGTGCTCGGCCGCTATCTGCCCGCTTTCGGCAGAATCGTCGGGCTGATGCAGTACGACCTGTTCCACACGCTGACGGTCGACGAACACATTCTCTACGTGGTGCGCAACCTGAGGCGCTTCGCGATGGAGCGCTTTGCCACCGAACTTCCGTTCTGCAGTTCGCTGATGGCCCGTCTGGGCAAACCCGAAGTGCTCTACCTCGCCGGCTTCTTCCACGACATGGCCAAGGGCCGTGGCGGCGATCATTCCGACATCGGCGCAGACGAGGCGCGAACGTTCTGCCTGGATCACGGCCTGTCGCATGCCGACGCCGAGCTGGTGGCATGGCTGGTCAAGAATCACCTGGTGATGTCGCTCACCGCCCAGCGCGCAGACATCTCGGATCCCGACGTGATCGCCGACTTCGCGCGCAAGGTCGGTGATCGCACGCACCTGGACTTCCTGCTCCTGCTGACCGTGGCGGACATCCGCGCCACCAATCCGGCGCTGTGGAACTCCTGGCGCGCCTCGCTGCTGATGGACCTGTACAAGGCCACCAGCCGGGCGCTCGAACGCGGCCAGGAGAATCCGCTGCGCCAGGAAGAGATGGTGGCTGAAACCCAGCGCGACACCCTGACGCTGCTGGCGCGCCACGGCGTCGACGAATCCTCGGCACGATCCGTGTGGATGCGCTTCGGCGACGAATATTTCCTGCGTCATTCGGCAGAGGAACTGGCCTGGCATTTCCCCGCCATCCGCGATGCCCGCGATGCGGACCTGCCGCTGGTGCTGGTCGAGAACGTCGGCGGCCGCGGCACCACGGTCTTCGTCTACATGCGCGACCGCGACCATCTGTTCGCGCTGTGCACCGGGGTATTGTCGCGACTGGGCCTGAACATCCTGGACGCGCGCATCAACACTACTGCCGACGACTTCGTGCTCGACTCCTTCGTGGTGATGGAGGGTGACGGCACGGCGATCCAGAACGCGCACCGTTTCGACGAGATCCTCCACCAGCTGCGCGAGGTGCTGTCCGACAGCACCCGCACGGCGATCAACGTCAACCGGCGCATCTCGCAGCGCCTGCGCAATTTCAACACGCCCACCAGCGTCTACTTCAGCCAGGATCCGACCCGCGAGCGCACGGTCCTGGAGCTGGTCACCGGCGATCAGCCCGGCCTGCTGTCGATGATCGGCCGCGTGTTCCACAGGCGCGGCATCCGCGTCGATGCTGCCAAGATCGCCACCATCGGCGAGCGCGCCGAAGACGTGTTCTTCATCACCGACCGCAAGGGCCGGCCGATCCGTGATCCGCACACGCTAGACCAGCTTGCCGAGGTGCTGACGCGGACCCTGGATCGCAGCGACAATTGAACGCAAACCGACCCGCGTCACGCAGACAGACATGAACGAAATCCAGACCTGCATCGACACCGCGTGGGAGAACCGCGCCACCCTCGACCGCGACGACTCACACCTGCGTAGCGCCGTGCACAGCGCCATCGAGATGCTCGACCGCGGCCAGGCCCGGGTCGCCGAACCCGGCCCCGACGGCTGGATCGTCAACCAGTGGCTGAAGAAGGCCGTGCTGCTGTATTTCCGCCTGCACGACAACGCACCGATCTCGATGGGACAGTTGCAGGGCTACGACAAGGTCCCGCTCAAGTACGACGGCTGGACGGCCGAGCGCTTCGCTCAGCAGGGCGCCCGCGTGGTGCCGCCGGCCGCCGTGCGCAAGGGCGCCTACATCGCCCCCGGGGCCGTGCTCATGCCCAGCTACGTCAACATCGGCGCGTACGTCGGCGCCGGCACCATGGTCGACACCTGGGCCAGCGTGGGCTCCTGCGCGCAGGTCGGTGCGAACTGCCACATTTCGGCCGGAGCCGGCATCGGCGGCGTGCTCGAACCGCTCCAGGCCAATCCGACCATCATCGAGGACGACGTGTTCTTCGGGGCGCGCTCTGAAGTCGTCGAAGGGGTGATCGTCGGCAAGGGCTCGGTGATCTCCATGGGCGTGTTCATCACCCAGTCCACGCCAATCTACGACCGTGAAACCGGGGCGATCAGCCATGGCCGCATCCCGCCCTACAGCGTGGTCGTTGCCGGCTCGCTGCCGCGCGAGGGCTACAGCCTGGCGTGCGCGGTGATCGTGAAGAAGGTCGACGAAAAGACCCGCAGCAAGGTCGGCATCAACGAGCTGCTGCGCGACGCCTGATCCGGCCGTGAGCGCCGTTCTCGAACTGAGCTGCGCGCTGATCGCACGGCGTTCCAACACTCCGGACGACGCCGGCTGCTGCGGCATTCTGGAAGCACGCCTGCGACCGCTGGGTTTCGATATCGAATACTTCAACGCCGGCGGCGTGACCAACCTGTGGGCCACGCGCGGCAACGGGCGCCCTCTCACCATTCTTGCCGGCCACACCGACGTGGTGCCGGCCGGCCCACTCGACCAATGGCGCTCCGACCCGTTCAAACCCGAGGTGCGCGACGGCGTGCTGTACGGGCGCGGCGCGGCGGACATGAAGTCCGGCATCGCGGCGATGGTGTGCGCGGTCGAACGCCTGCTCGCCAACGGCGCAAACGTTCCCGGCACGCTGGCCTTCCTGATCACCAGCGACGAAGAGGGCATCGCCACCCACGGCACCCAGCACGTGGTGCGCGAGCTGTCCGCGCGCGGCGTGGTGCCGGACTACGCCATCGTCGGCGAAGCCTCGTCCAACCTGCGCCTGGGCGATCGCATCGTGATCGGCCGTCGCGGCTCGCTGGGCTGCAATCTCACGGTCACCGGCAGACAGGGACACGTGGCCTATCCGCACAAGGGCGACAATCCGGTGCATCGGCTGGCGCCGGCACTGGCCGAACTCGTGGCCACGCAATGGGACAGTGGCAACGCACACTTCCCGCCCACCTCGTTCCAGATCTCGAATTTCCACGCCGGCACCGGTGCGACAAACGTCATTCCCGGCAGCGCCGAGGCAGTGTTCAATTTCCGCTATTGCACCGAATCCACCGCCGAGGACCTCAAGGCCCGCGTGCACGCCGTGCTCGACCGCTGGTGCCCCCGCTACCAGGCCGACTGGTGGCACAGCGGCCTGCCCTTCCTGACGCGCGACGGCCGCCTGAGGACGTCGGCAACAGCGGCTGTGCAGCAGGTCACCGGCGTTCAGCCGGAACCGTTCACCGGCGGCGGGACTTCCGATGCCCGCTTTCTGGCGCCCTGGGGCGCCGAGGTGGTCGAGATCGGACCGATCAACGACAGCATCCACAAGATCGACGAGCACGTGCGGGTGGACGACCTCCAGCCCCTGTCGCGCATCTACGAGGTCCTGTTGCAGCGGCTGGCCGCCGCGTGAGGGCAATTCGAGCGACGGCCCGCAGATGAGGGGCGTAGACCCCCTGAGGGTCGACACGCCCGGGGCTGGCGCAGGCCTGGCGCCCGATCCCGAACGCGGCTTCGAACGCGGCTTCGATCCCGCCTTCGGACTGCGGGCCCCTACCCTGCAGGGCCTGCTGGCCAGCAAGCGACCCGTGCACCGGATGTGGCGCCGACGCGGAGTCGACCTGGACGCCTGCTCCATCGCGCAGATCCTGGAACTCGACCATGACGTGCGCCTGAGCGGGCGCCTCACACCGCGCACCGGCGGCCCGGCGCGGGGCCTGGTGGTGCTGATCCATGGCTGGGAGGGGTGCCACGATTCGAGTTACCTGTACTCGATGGCCGCGCGCCTGCACGTTGAAGGCTACGACGTCTTCCGTCTCAACCTGCGCGACCACGGCAACACCCATCACCTCAATCGCAAGATGTTCCACTCCGCCCGTCTTGGCGAAGTGCTCGACGGCGTCGCCGCCGCCCGCCGGCAGGTGGACGATGGACCGCTCTATCTCATCGGCTTTTCGCTGGGCGGAAACTTTGCCCTGCGTGTGGCACTGCGCGGTGCCGAAGCCGGACTGTTCCCTCGCCTGACGGTGGCGATCTCCCCGGCGATCAACCCGCGCGCCACCCTGCTCGGCATCGACAACGGTCCCTGGCTGTTCCGCCGCCACTTCCTGGACCGCTGGCGGCACACCCTGGCGGCCAAGCGGGCGGCCTGGCCGCACTACGATTTCTCGGCCTTCGATTCGCTCTCCAGCTTCATGGACATGACCCGTCAGTTCGTGTCCGAGCACACCGGCTTCGCCAGCCTCGACGACTATTTCGCGCAGTACACGCTCACGCCGGCCATGCTCATGGACGCGCCCAGCCCGCTCGCCCTGCTCACCGCCGAGGACGACTCGGTGATTCCGATCCGCGACTTCGAAGGCCTGCAGGTGCGGGGTGCGGTCAGCGCCTTCATGCGCACCCGCCATGGCGGGCATTGCGGTTTCATCGACACCTGGCAACTGCACAGCTGGGCCGAGGACCGGGTGGTGGCCTGGCTGTCGTCGGCCCGGGACTGAGCCATGCGCAGACCCCGCTTCAATCGCGACGGGAGCCAGGCCGCTTTCCGGTCTTGTGCGGTGCCGGCGGCTCAGACCCCGCCGCACCCACGCGGCTGATCCGCAACTGCTGGCCGACCACCCAGGCTTTTTGCAGGTCGCGGAAGATCTTGCGCGGCATGCCGACCGGCAGATCGACCAGGCTGTGATCGCCGAGGATTTCGATGCGGCCGATGTACTGCCCTTCCAGTCCCGCCTCGTTGGCGATGGCACCGACCAGGTGCGCGGCCTTGACGCCGTGCTGCTCGCCGACCTCGACGCGAAAGGTCTCCATCGGCTCCTCGTCCTTGCGCCTGCGCTCCCGCATCGGCTTGCCGGCCGGCGGCGAAGGCGCCTGCAACGGGGACGCTGCCGGCGGCAGCTCCGATTTCGGGGCCGTCACCGTCGCAGACGCTGGCGGAAGAACCGGCGGGCGGTCCGTCGAGTCGGCGGACGGCAGCCGTGGCGGATAGCTGGGCCCCTCCTCCACGCGCGCCGCGGGCGGCCGACGCGGCCGGGCGCCAGGCGAGGCAGAGCGCTCGACCGCTGGCGCGGGTCCCGCCGGCACCGTCGCCGACGTCGTCGAACGTCCGGGGCGTGCCGCAGGCGGCACCAGCGCCGGCTTTTCCTTCTGCAGCAGGTGTGCCAGTGCCGCCGCGATGCGCGGCGCCGGCAATTGCTGATCCCGCTCGATGCGCTCGACCAGGGCCTGCAGGTGACCCAGCGCCTGGGTCAGGCTGTCGTCGCCCAGCACGTCGAGCAGCGCTTGCTGGAAGCGCTGCAGGCGCTTGTCCTGCAGCACCTCGTCGCTGGGCAGAGCCATGGGCTCGATGACCTGCCGGGTGGCGCGCTCGATGGCCTTGAGCAGATGCCGCTCGCGTGGCGACACGAACAGAATCGCTTCGCCGCTGCGGCCCGCTCGGCCGGTGCGACCGATGCGGTGCACGTAGGACTCGGTGTCGGTGGGGATGTCGTAGTTGACGACGTGGCTGATGCGCTCCACGTCCAGCCCGCGTGCGGCGACGTCGGTGGCCACCACGATGTCCAGTGTCCCGTCCTTGAGCCGCGCCACCGTGCGCTCGCGCTGCTTCTGGTCCAGATCGCCATTGAGTGCAGCGGCTGCAAACCCGCGGGCGGCGAGCTTTTCCGCCAGTTCGGCGGTGGCCAGCTTGGTGCGCGCAAAGATCAGCATGCCGTCGAAGGTCTCGGCCTCCAGCAGGCGGGTCAGGGCTTCGAGCTTGCTGGCGCCGGCCACCAGCCAGTAGCGCTGGCGGATGTTGGTGGCCGTGGTGGTCTTGCTGCGAATGTGAATTTCCACGGGCTCGCGCAGGTGGGTCTGTGCCACGCGCCGGATCACAGACGGCATGGTGGCCGAAAACAGCGCCACCTGGCGCTCCGGCGGGGTCTGGGTGAGCACCCA
>JAJFJX010000190.1 GCA_021773655.1 Panacagrimonas sp. | reverse complement strand
GCTCTACCTCGTCGAGCATCTCGGCCGCCGGCAGATTGACGAACCCCACGGCGAGAATCATCAGGAACGTGACGTACTTACCCCAGCGCCAACGCGGGCCAGGCTCCCAGGATTCGAACTTGTGCTGGAGCCATGCCGGGGCAATGCGCTGCCACACGCCGATGAGGGTCTCCAACAGCGCCCCGTAGGGACACATCCAGCCGCAAAAAAAGCCTCTCCCCCAGACCACCAGGGTCACCGCAATGACGATCCAGAACAGAAAGATCAGAGGCTCGGACAAGAAGATCTCGTAGGGAAACTTGAAGCGCGCGCCGGAATTGGCGGCCGTGAGAATCTGCGTCGTGCTGGGCTGAGCCTTGAGGATCCAACCAACCCAGACCGCGGCGATCAGGGCAACCGAGCGGTGAATCAGCTTGCGGTGCTCTACCAGCCGTTGCCGGAATGCGAAGGCGGTAAGGACGGCGGCGAGAAACGCTGCGAACGCGATGATCGAAGGCGCCTTCTCCTGCCATCGTGTCATCCAGAACGGCCGGTCGACGTCGATGAACTCACGAGGGAGTTGGTAGTTGTCGAGGAATGTTCGGTAGAGCCGCTTGTCACGCGCGCGGAACGGCAGGGTCAGGTGGAGCGTCAACGCTTCCGTCGGATCGAAGACCGCGTCCTGGAGAAAAAAAATGCCACCCTCGCGCAGCGACGGCGCTCCCTCGATCGGCAAGTCGGTGAAGTTGAGGTAGTCGATGTCCTTGAAGACGAAGGTAGAGCCGCGTTGCTCGATCGAGAATCGATCGAAGATTCCCCCGCGCGCAAAGCCCGCCCCCTTGAAAGACATCGCTCCGTTTGCAGCGATGTAGATCGCGCTACTGCCTTCGGCGGCGAGACGGTCGCGAACGATTGCGTAGTAGCGCTCTCCGAGCAGGTTCCTGCCGACCGATGCCGCATCGAGCACGGAATAGATCAGGTCGATGACAGGCTCGTCGCCGGCTTGTTCGATCTCCTCGGGCTCGACGACCAGACGCCCGATGGCACCCTCGACCACCAACTCGTCCCAGGTCTTCGGCTCGAATGCTTCCGAGGGTCTTTGCGTGCGAATCTCGTGCGCCGCGATGATGCCGACAGCCCGTCCAACCTTGTGAGCCGCGGCGAGGATCGTCACGTTCTCGGCAACCGCCGTCACGGTGGCACCGCTGATACCGTCGAACGCCGAATACCCCTCGCGTGTCCGATCGCTGATGATGATGCGTTCTCGAATGTCTCTGCCGACGTACTGCGCAACGAAGTCGTGGATGACCTTTTCACTCAAGCCGATCAGCACGATCGGCTCCGAGTGTTTGACGATCTTGATACCGGTGATCTTGCCCGAAGCGTCCATGCCGACCAGGGTGTTGAGGGTGTGACCGGAGTAGCCCGGAACTTCCACCAGGTCATCGGTCAGGAAGACGTAACCGACGATCGCACGCGCGTCTTGCGGACTCGGTCCATAGCCCTCCCAGTACGTCTCCTTCTTGACGAACTCCGTCGCGGCCGGAAGGACGTCCGACGGCGCGTAGTCATACTTGCGCTCGCCGAAAATGCCCTGAGCATACGCCGCCTGAGAGACCAGAGACGATGCGAGGACGACGGCCGCGACCGGCAACAGCGCAACCCACGCCACGAATGCGTCAAAGTGATTGCAGTGAGGGCCTGTGCGCACGAACGTCTCCGAGCCGATCGATCTTGATCACCAGGTGCCTCGCACGGCGCTCGCCGTGCGAGGAGGAAGGACCGCGTGGAGCAGGGGGGCCGGCTCCACGCGGTTTCGGATCTACGCGTTGACGATCAACCGCAGCCGCATCTCCAAATGGAGTGCGTGGCAGAAGTTCGTGCAGTAGATCCAATGAACGCCGGGTTTGTTGGCGACGAACGTCACCGACTTGGTCTGAAAGGGACCGACGACGAAGTTGATGTTGTAGTTGGAGACGGCAAAGCCGTGCGCGAGGTCGGGGATCTCGTCGTTGTTGGTAACGATGAACGTAACCTCGTCGCCTTCGTTGACGATGACCTCCTGCAACCCATATACTGGCGCGTTGGCGGTCAGCCGTACTGTAACCTTCTTGCCATCCCGCTCGATCGAGCTCTCGGTGGTCGCCAGCGGGTGCTCGTCCATTCGGGGACGGTGCTTGACCTTGGGCTCGATGATGTCGCGGCGTACGATGATGCAATCGTGCGGCTCGATGTAGGCCGGCTCGTCTTTGAGCAGAACCATCTTTTCCTCGGAAATGTCGACGAGCTGGTCGTTCTCCGGCTTGAGTGGACCCACATTGAGGAAGCGATCCTTCGAGATCTTGTTGAGAGCGACCAGGTAGTCCCCGTTCGCCTCCTTGGTCTCCGCCATCGACGCCATGATGTGGCCAATCTGGTAGTGGATGTCCAGGCGATCGACGATGTGAGAGGTGTTGGGATTTGGCTTGGTGTGCTGATCGATCGCCGCCTGGATGTTCCATTTGACGACCTGACTATCGATGAAGAGGGAGGTGTAGGCGTTGCCCCTGCCGTCGTACGTGGTGTGCAGGGGCCCGAGGCCGAGCTCAGGCTGCGCGACGATGGTGTCCTCCGCTTTGATCGTTCCGTCGAACGCGGCGGCGAGCTTGTCGATGGCGATCACCGATGCGGTCGGCGAGACCTTGCCCGAAGCGATGGCGTACTT
>JAJFJX010000189.1 GCA_021773655.1 Panacagrimonas sp. | reverse complement strand
CCAACGTCACCGAGGATTTCACCGGCGCCATCGCCGATTCGGTCAATTCCACCGTCGAAACCCTGCGCAGTCTGGTCGGCACCATCAACCAGACCGCGGTGGAGATCAGCGCCGCGGCCACCGCGACCCAGGAGACCGCCGCTACCATGGAGGCGGCGTCCGACAGCCAGGCCCAGGAGGTGGCGGAGATCGCCCAGCGCATTCAGCAGAGCTCTGAGTCGCTGAGTGCCGTGGCGCAACGCGCCGAGCAGCTGGCCGCCCAGGCCACCACCTCGGTCAACGTCGCCCACAGCGGCGCCAGCACCGTGGGCCGCACCATCCAGGGCATGGCCGCGCTGCGCGAGCAGATCCAGGACACCTCCAAACGCATCAAGCGCCTCGGCGAGTCCTCGCAGGAAATCGGCAACATCATCGAGTTCATCAACGACATCTCCGAGCAGACCAACACCCTGGCGCTCAACGCCTCGATCCAGGCCACCATGGCCGGCGAGTCCGGCCGCGGTTTCGCGGTGGTGGCCGACGAGGTGCAGACCCTGGCCGAACGTGCCGCCGCGGCAACGCGCCAGATCGAAACCCTGGTCAAGACCATCCAGGCCGATACCAACGAGGCCATCGTGTCGATGGAGCGTTCGACCTCCAACGTGGTGGCCGGTGCCCGCAGCGCCGAAGAAGCCGGCCAGGCACTGACCCGCATCGAGTCCAATTCCACCGACCTGTCACGCCTGATCCAGGACATCTCGGGCGAGGCGAGAAGCGAAGCGGCGCAGGCCACCCGCATCGCCGAGCAGGTGCAGTCGATCCGCGAGACCGCCATCCAGACTGCCGCCTCGGCGCAGATCACCAGCGACGCGGTGGGCGAACTCAACACCCTGTCGACCAAGCTGCGCGAGTCGGTCGCGGGCTTCAAGCTGCCGGCCGACATTTCTCTGGACAGCGGCTCAGATCCTGCGTTTTCGACGCCCTCCAGCCGCGACTGAAAGTCTGATCGCGACGCGCGCGGCGCTTCAGAAGCAGAGCCGGGCCCTGGGCCGGGCGCTGCAGCCCGTGCCCTGCCTCCGGCCGGCTCCGGCTTGCCGGGGGTGGGCACTGGCCTCTATTCTTTCCGATCCCCTGGCATCCGAATCCCGTTCGAGGACCCCCGACCATGACATTTCAGGCCGATCTGGAGAAGCTTCTCGGACTCAAGTCCGTTGCGTACAAGGCCAACCTGAGCAAGACCGAACTTTTCCACGAGGCCATTGGCAATGACCGGGGTCGTGTGCGCCGCGACGGCCCTTCGGATGCACAGAAGGCGTTCCCGACCCGGCTCGGCGACAAAGGTCCGCTGGTCTACTACACCGACCCGGACTGCACCGGCCGCCGCACCAAGGACACCTATGCGGTGAACTGGCCGGAGGTGGCCGACGAAATCTGGTTCAAGGCCGACCTGTCCCCTTACGAGCCGGCCGCCTACGAGGGCCTGCTGCAGCGCGTGGTCGCCCACCTCAACCAGAAGCAGGCCACCCTGTACGTCAAGGACGTCTACATGGGTTCGGACCCGGACTTCGCCGTGCCCTACCGCTTCGCCGGCGAATACGCCACGCACGCGATGTTCGTGCACAACATGTTTCCCAAGGATCTGGCCGGCGTGAAGGACGTCGAATCGCGGCGCTGGACCATGCTCAACGTGCCCAGCTTCACCTGCGTCCCCGAGCGCGACGGCTGCCGCTCCGAAGCGGCGGTGGTGATCGATGCCCGCAATCGGATCTGTCTGGTCGCCGGCCGCGCCGACTACTGCGGCGTCAACAAGAAGACCATCTTCACCGTCGGCAACTACCTGCTGCCCAAGCAGGGCCTGCTGTCGATGCACTGCTCGGCCAACGTCGGCGCCCACAACGATGCCGCCATCCTGTTCGGCCTGTCGGGCACCGGCAAGACCACGCTGTCGGCCGACGCCAGCCGCAAGCTGATCGGTGACGACGAGACCATCTGGTCGGACAACGGTCTGTGCAATCTCGAGGACGGCTGCTACGCCAAGCTGATCAACCTCGACAAACAGGCCGAGCCGGTGATCGCTGCGGCGCTGAGCAAGCCCGGCACCATCATCGAGAACGTGCCGCCGCTGCCCGGCAAGTCGATGGAGCAATGCCATCCCGACGAGCTCGATCTCGACGACGGCTCCATCGCCGAGAACACGCGCTTTTCCTATCCGCTGGAGGTGGTGCCCAACACCATGCCCAACGCTCAGGGTCCGCATCCGCAGACCATCGTGCTGCTCACCGCCGACGCCTTCGGCGTGCTGCCGCCGGTTTCGATCCTGTCTCCGGAAGACGTGATGTATCACTTCGTCTCCGGCTTCACCGCGCGCGTGGCCGGCACCGAGGTCGGGGTCACCGAGCCGCAGCCGACGTTCAGCGCCTGCTTCGGCGGGCCGTTCATGGCGCAGAAGCCCAACGTCTACGCCAGCCTGCTGGCGCAGAAAATGAAGACCCACAAGGCGCGCTGCATTCTCCTGAACACCGGCTGGAGCGGCGGACCCTACGGCACCGGCAAGCGCATGAGCATCAAGCTCACCCGCGCCCTGCTCGATGCTGCCCTCAACGGCAAGCTCGACCAGGTCGAGACCGAAACACTGCCCATTCTCAACCTGACCATTCCCCGCACCTGCCCCGGCATCGACGATCCCACCGTGCTCAACCCGCGTGCCACCTGGGATGACAAGGACGCCTACGACGCCACCGCCACCCGCCTGCGCGACATGTTCCGCGCCAACTTCGACCAGAAAGGCTTTGCCTCCTTCGGTATCGAAGCACGGATCTGAGCTGCGGGCAGAGGCGGGAATTTCTGGCGGATGGGACGCCCGGGCTCAGGCAGCCCGGGCGATCAAAACGTGCATGACAGCGGCTGCGCCTCCCGGGTCAGGCGCCCGTGAACAGGCCCTGGTCGATCTCCACCACCACATTGCCCGCGGCGCGGCCGCTTTCGACCCGCTGGTGGGCCTCGGCGATGCGCGCCAGCGGATAGCGCTCGGCGACGTTGTGCTGCAGCCCGCCGGCCGCCAGCAGCTGGCCGACCTCGGCCAGCTCGCGGGCGCGCTCCTCGGGCCTGAGCCCGTAGACGACAAAGAAGCGCAACTGCACGTTCTTCATGATGCCCTGCACGAACGGCACCGCGACCTCCGGCACGTTGCTGCCGTAGACCACGATGTCCCCGTGGTCACGCAGCGCGGCGAAGTCCAGCGCGACGTTGGCGTGGAAATCCACCTCGATCACCCGATCCACGCCGCGGCCGTTGGTGAGCGCCGACAGTCGCCCCGCCACGTCCTGTCGCCGGTAATCGATCACCTCGTCGGCACCGGCGGCAGTCGCCAGCCGGGCCTTGGCCGGGGAGCTGACGGTGGTGATGATCCGCGCCGCGCCCTTGTGCCGCGCAAACTGGATCGCGTAGTGCCCCACCGCACCGGCGCCGCCGGCGATCAGAACGGTCTTGCCGGCCACGCCACCGTCCATGACCACCGCGTGGAAGGCGGTCAACGCCGGAATGCCCAGGCAGGCACCGGCATCGAAGCCGACCGCCTGGGGCAGGGGCACCGCCTGGGCCTGCGGCAGGGTGACGTATTCGGCTGCCGTACCCATGGCGCGACCCCAGGCGGCGTTCCAGGTCCAGACGCGCTCGCCGAGCCGAGCGGTCTCCCCGCCCGGCCCCACCGCATCGACCACGCCGGCGCCGTCGCGGCGCGGCACGATCCGAGCAAACGGCAGGAGCCGGCTGCGCGGTCCGGCGCGGGTCTTGACGTCCGAGGGATTGACGCCGGAGGTGACCAGACGGATGCGAACCTCGCCAGGCGCCGGCTCGGGCCGCGGCAGCTCGACGAGCTCCAGCACCTCGTGGGCTGCACCGACGCGTTCGTAAAGGGCGGCTCGCATGTTCGGCTCCGGTGATTGCGGGGGCACGGGGACGCAGACATGCGGCCTGGCGGGAGGCCGGCCACGTAGAATCCCGTCACCCGCGCCGGAGGATGCCATGCTCAGCCGCCTGCCACCCTTGCCCACCACATGAGCGCGCACCTGCTGCAGCGCGTCCGACACGATCTGGTGCCGGGCGATCACCCGTATCTCAACGGCGCCTGGGCGCCGGTGTTCGAGGAATGGGCCGACGACGACTGCCCGGTCCAGGGCCACATCCCGCAGGACCTGGACGGGGTCTATCTGCGCAACACCGAAAACCCCTTGCACACGCCGCTGGGCCTCTACCACCCTTTCGACGGCGACGGCATGTTGTGCGCACTGCGCCTGCATCACGGTCGCGCCGCCTTCCGCAACCGCTTCGTACGAACTCGCGGGTTCGTCGATGAACAGGACGTCGGCCGTTCGCTGTGGTCGGGCATCGCGCAGATGCCGCCGCTGTCCGAGCGTCCCGGCTGGGGTGCGCATGGCGCGCTCAAGGACAGTTCCAGCACCGACGTCTGCGTGTTCGCCGGTCGCGCGCTGAGCAGCTTCTACCAGTGCGGCGAACTGTACGCAGCCGACCCGGTGAGTCTGGATCCGCAGGGCGCGGTGGGCTGGGGCGGGCATTTCCCGAGGTCCGGCGTCTCGGCCCACGCGCAGGTCGACCCGGCCACGCAGTCGCTGCTGTGGTTCGGCCATGCGCGCCAGGCACCCCACCTGCAATGTGGCACCACCGGCGCCGACGGCGAGGTGAGCCAGGTCTGCGAGGTGCCCCTGCCGGGTCCGCGGCTGCCGCACGCCATGATGTTCACGCGCCACTGGTACGTGCTCAACGACTTCCCGCTGTTCTGGGACCCGGACCTGCTGACACGCAATCTGTTCGTGGCACGGATGCACGACCTGCCCTCGCGCTTTGCACTGGTGCCGCGCAGCAGCCCGGCGCAGAACCCTTCGCAGCGACGCGGCGGACCGGCTGGCTGCGCGCCGGCAGACATCCGCTGGTTCGAGGCCAGCCCCACCTATGCCCTGCACTTCGTGCAGGCCCGCGAGGACGGCGAAGAGGTGATCCTGGACGGCTATCGCCAGCAGTGCCCCTGTCCGCCACCGCTGGCGGGGGCGCCGGCCGAATACGCGCGCATGATGGCGTTCCTGGACCTGGATTCATTGCGCCCCCAGCTGTGGCGCTGGCGCTTCAATCTGCGCACCGGCGCCACGCAGGAAGGACCCCTGGACGACATGGTCTGCGAATTCGGCTGCGTGCATGCGCCCGACCCCGATCATGCGGCGCGCTATGTCTACAGCATGCTCGGCGAGCCCGGCTGGTTCCTGTTCCGCGGCCTGGTCAAGCTCGACCTGCAGGCCGGCACGCGCCAGACGGTCGCCTTCGGCCCCGGTGTGTTCGGCAGCGAACTGCGCTTCGTGCCGCGCCCGGGGGCCCGTTCCGAGGACGATGGCTGGCTGCTGACCCTGGTCACCGATGTCGGCCGCGGGCGTTCCGAGGGCCTGATCTATGCCGCGCAGAACCTTGCGGTCGGGCCCATCGCGCGCATCCGCCTGCCCCTGCGCATCCCCAGCGGCACCCATGCATGCTGGGCCGGCGCCGCCGAGCTGACGGTGCCGGCACGGCGGGCGGTGCTCTGATCGACACCGCAAGCGGAACTCCGCAGCACCGGCCTTCGTCCTACCCGCGCCCTGCGCCGCGTCCGGCGCCCGGCTCAACGCCTCGCTCCCGGCCCCCATGAAAAAACCTTTGAAAAAGCCTGCCCTGCTGCGCTACCTCGGCGACTGGCGTCGCGTCACCGGCACCTTCCTCACCGGCCTGTTCGTGCTGTTGCCGATCATGGTCACCCTGGCGGTGGTGATGTGGCTGATCGGCACTGCGGAGACGGTGCTCGGCGGCTTTATCCGCGTGCTGCTGCCGGGCGACGCCTACCTGCCCGGAATGGGCCTGGTGGTGTCGCTGCTGACCATCATGCTGGTGGGCCTGCTGATGCAGGCAATCTTCTTTCGCGAACTGGTCAACTGGGTCGAGGACCTGCTCGAACGCATTCCTCTGATCAAGACCGTCTACAGCGCGGTCAAGGACCTCACCGGGTTCTTCTCGCGCGCCGGCAGCGGCTCGCGGCGATTCGGACAGGTGGTGCTGGTGCAGATGCCGCACCTGCCGGTGCGCATGCTGGGTTTCGTCACGCTGGACGACCTGGAAGGGGCCGGCCTGCCAACCGTGGAGGGCGTGGACTCGGTGGCGGTCTATCTGCCCATGAGCTATCAGATCGGCGGCTATACCGTGCTGTTGCCTCGCAGCTACCTGACACCGCTGGACATGGGCATGGAGGAGGCGATGCGCTTTCTCATCACCGCCGGACTGTCGCGCTCGCCGGACCAGGGTGACCACAACGGCGGCAACGTCGGCGGCAACGACTCGACCGAGCCGCCGAAGCGCAACGATCCGCCTGCAAGCCCCTGAGTGCGGCCCGCGCACACCCGGTGAGCGCCGGCTACAAGTTCGGCCTGCTGGCCGGCCTGTACCTGGCCCAGGGTCTGCCGTTCGGCTTCTTCACCCAGGCGCTGCCGGTGCTGCTGCGCGAGCGCGGACTGTCACTGGCGGCGATCGGCGCCAGCGGGCTGCTGTACCTGCCCTGGGCGCTGAAATTCCTGTGGGCACCGCTGGTCGATCACACCGGCACGCGGCGACAGTGGTTGCTGGGCCTGCAACTGCTGACCCTGGGTGGTGCCGTGGCGCTGTCCTTCATCGACATGGCCTCGGGCCTGGCCGCGATCTTCGCCGCCTTGCTGCTGTTCAACCTGCTGGCCTCGACCCAGGACGTGGCCACCGACGGCCTGGCCGTGCGCCTGCTGTCACCGGCCGAGCGTGGTCCGGGCAACGGCGTGCAGGTGGGCGCCTATCGCCTGGGCATGATCCTCGGCGGTGGCCTGCTGTTGTGGGTGTATGCCCGCAGCGGCTGGTCGACCATGTTCCTGTGCATGGCCGCGGTGCTGGCCCTGACCCTGCTGCCGGTGCTGTTCCTGCCGCGAGACGAGGCCCCTGCCGCCGCCCGTGAGCGACCCGCCGGCCGGCAATTGCTGCTGGCCTGGAGCGCGCGCCTGCGACAGCCCGGTGTGGGCGGATTCGTGGCACTGATCTGCGCCTACAAGTTCGGAGACGCCATGGCCTCGTCGCTGGTCGGTCCGTTCATGTACGACGCCGGCCTGAGCAAGGAGATGATCGCGGTGGTCAAGGGCAGCATCGGCTCCAGCATGGGCCTGGCCGGTGCGGCACTGGGCGGCTGGATGGCCTGGCACTTCGGCCGGCGCCCCGCTTTGATCACCTGCGGCGTGCTGCAGACCGCCAGCCTGCTGCTGTATGTGGCCTGCGCGTTCGACCCTGGCGACCACCGGCTGATCTACGCCGCCAGCACCGCAGAACATCTGCTCGGGGGCGCGGCCACGGTCGCCCTGTTCACCCTGATGATGGACGCCTCCGATCCCGATCACGCCGGCACCGATTACACGCTGCTGGCCTGCGCCATCGTCTTCGCCACCGGACTGGCCGGCCTCTGCGGCGGGCTGCTCGGCGACGCCGCCGGCTACCTCGGCGCCTTCGGTCTGTCGACCCTGCTCTCCGGCCTGGGTTGCCTGGCGCTGGTGCTGGGGCTGGACCGAGGTCATGGCCCCGCCCGGCTGGCGAATGCCTGGCCGCTGCGGTGCGCCTAGCGGTCAAGGCCGGCACCAGTGGCTACGCCCTGGTGCAGCAGCTCGGGGCGAGCAAGGGCGAATTCGATTGGCAATGATTCTCAGCCAGCGTCATTCCCGCGAATGCGGGAATGACGCCGTTATCGATTCCTGTCGCCGATTCTGTCTGCATCACTCCCAACACCTCGGTGTGGGAAGTCAATGTCTGACGATGTGGCGCACTGCCAGGCGACCCGAAAGGCCCGGGTCCGGTTGGTCAGCTTCCGGCCTTGAGCGCAGCGGCCTGCAGGCGCGCCAGTGCGCGCACGCGTCCCAGTAAGGCCAGGGTATGGTCGATGGGGGGCGAAACCGCCATGCCGGCCACGGCGACGCGGATCGGCTGGGCGACGTCGCCCAGCTTGAGGCCGAGCGTCTCGGCCACGCCGTGCACCGCGTCGTGCAGGGCTTCGGGCTGCCAATCGGAGGTGCCCAGCGTCTCGATCAGCGCGGCCAGCACCGGCGCGGACTTGGGCGTGAGGTGCCTGGCCGCGTCCCTGTCGTTGTAGCCGGACAGTTCCTCGTAGAAGAAGCGCGACTTGTCAGCCATTTCGGCCAGGGTTCGGCAGCGCTCTCGCTGCTGCTCGATCACCGCGATCAGTGCCGGGCCATTGTCCGGGTCGACGCCGATGCGGCGCAGATGCCACTCGAACTCCGGCGCGATCAACGCCGGGTCAGTGACCTTCAGGTACTGATGATTGACCCAGTAGGCCTTTTCCATGTCGAAGCGCGCCGGACTGGCGGAAACATGATCGAAGTCGAATTTCTCGATCATCTCCTGGCGTGTGAACAGTTCCTGGTCGCCGTGGCTCCAGCCCAGGCGCACCAGGTAATTGAGCATGGCCTCGGGCATGAAGCCCATGGTCCGGTACTCCATGACACCGAGGGCACCGTGGCGCTTGGACAGCTTGGCGCCGTCGCCGCCGAGAATCATGGAGACGTGCGCGTAGGCCGGCGGCGCGGCGCCCAGCGCCTGCAGGATCTGGATCTGGCGCGGGGTGTTGTTGACATGGTCGTCACCGCGAATGACATGGGTGATACCCATGTCCATGTCATCGACGACCACGCAGAAGTTGTAGGTGGGCGTGCCGTCGCTGCGGGCGATGATCAGGTCATCCAGCTCGCGGGCATCGAACACGATCTCGCCCTTGATCAGGTCCTTGAGGACCACGCGGCCCTCGTCGGGGCTCTTGAAGCGCACGACCGGCTTCACGCCCTGGGGTGGCGCGGGCAGGATCTTGCCGGCCTCGGGGCGCCAGCGACCGTCGTAGCGCGGCTTTTCCTTGCGCGCCTGCTGCTCGGCCCGCAGCTGATCGAGCTCCTGCTTGCTGGCGTAGCAGTGATAGGCCGTCCCCTGGGCCAGCATCCGGGCGATGACTTCGGCGTAGCGGCCCAGGCGCTGCGTCTGGTAGATCGGCTCGGGGTTGTCTCCAGCCAGGCCCAGCCAGGCCATGCCCTCGAAGATGGCATCCACCGCGGCCTCGGTGGAGCGCTCGCGGTCGGTGTCCTCGATGCGCAGCAGGAACCTGCCACCGCGGCCCTTGGCGTAAAGCCAGGAGAACAATGCGGTGCGCGCGCCGCCAATATGCAGGAAGCCGGTGGGGCTGGGAGCGAAGCGAGTGACGGTCATCGGACGAGGGTCGGCAGGGACAGCGAGCGGGAGCGGACCGTGATCAGCCAGGGAAAGGTGATGGACGGCAACCCGGCATTTTAGACTACGCAGTCGCGCCACCGGCCGCGGCACCCGATTCCCGATTCCCGATTCCCGATTCCCGATTCCCGATTCCCGATTCCCGAAAAAGTGTCCATCCTGTTTGTCGAACATCTCAGCGTCATCGATTGCGCCTAC
>JAJFJX010000188.1 GCA_021773655.1 Panacagrimonas sp. | reverse complement strand
CCTGGACCTGGACCCGGATCCAGACCCGAATCCAGACCCGGATCCAGAGTTGTTCGCCGCTGGCCGGCCCGTGCCGACGCCGAACCCGGACTGACGGCAGCGATCCTGGCCTGCGCGGGATGCCCGGGATGACGTTGGCTCCAGTCGGTGACGGCTGCCGCCGATGCCCCTTGCTGCAGCACCTGGGCGAAATCCAGCCAGCCGCGCACCATCGGCGGCTGGCCAAGGATCTCGGCGGCGGCACCGGGCCCCAGCGGCGTGGCGATCAGTCCGCTCCAGATGCGTTCGCGGTTGTCGGCCAGATCCGAGGGGGCGCGCAACCAGCGTTCGCGCATCACCAGCGCGCGCACCGCCTGCACCGCGTCTCCCGCCATGAAGTGCGCTTCGCCGCGCATGCCCTCGATGCGCGCCGCCAGTGCGGGCACGTGATCCGATGTCGGTGGCAGCGAGCGAAGCATGGTGTCGGGCTGGCGCCGGATGCGCCCGATCTCGGCCCGCACCAACTGCAGACGTGCCAACTGCACGCCGTCGACCGAGCGACCGGGAATCCGCGAAAGCAGTGCTTCGGCGCCGCGGTCGTCGCCGGCTGCGACCGCCTGTTCGGCCTGCCCGATCAGCGACAGCACCGCTGCCGGCGAGGACGCGGCCGGTGCCGTCTGGACCATGGCCAGCCAGGCGCCGAGCACAAGGATCAGGCAGCGTAGGAGCGTCATGACGATAAAGTATGGCACGCAGCGTGTTGCTGCCCGACGGACTTTCCAGTGACCCTCCTTGCAGACGCGACGGCAGATGTGCGTGGCGGCTGCCTGTACGTGGTGGCCACACCCATCGGGCATCTGGGGGATCTGTCGCCGCGTGCGTGCGCAGTGCTGGCGGCGGTCAGCCTGATCGCGGCCGAAGACACGCGGACCTCCGGCGTGCTGCTGCGGCATCACGGCGTGTCCACGCCCCTGACTGCGCTGCACGAACACAACGAGGAACGCGCCACCTCGGCGCTGATCCGGCGCCTGCAGGATGGCGACAGTCTGGCCCTGGTCTCCGACGCGGGCACGCCGCTGATCTCGGATCCGGGCTTTGCGTTGGTGCGCGCGGCGCGTGCGGCAGGCTGCGAGGTGATCGCCGTGCCCGGGCCTTGCGCGGCGGTTGCGGCGCTGTCGATCGCCGGGCTGCCCAGCGACGAATTCCTGTTCGCCGGTTTCCTGCCGCCTCGCGGCGGCGCGCGTCGAGCGCGACTGGCGCAACTGGCTCGCGAGCCGCGCAGCGTCATCGTCTATGAGTCCAGTCACCGCATTGCCGACTGTCTGGCCGACCTGGCGCAGGTGCTCGGCGAGCGGCCGGTGCTGCTGGCACGCGAGCTGACCAAGCGCTTCGAGCAGAGCGTGCTGCTGCCGGCGCTTGCCCTGTCTGGCTGGCTGGATGCCGACCCTCACCGTCAGCGCGGCGAGTTCGTGCTGGTCATCGCCGGCGCGCCGGACGTCGCTGCCGACCACGTCGAGGCCGAGCGCCTGTTGCGCGCGCTGCTGCCCGAGCTGCCGGCGGCACGCGCGGCGCGTGTGGTGGCTGCGCTCACCGGATTGCGCAAACCGGTGGTCTACGAACTGGCCCTGCGCCTGGGCACGCCGACCGAACCTTCGCAAGGCGCGTAGAATCCGCCCCGGAGTCGGCCGAACGATCGCTGCCGCAATCCCGCAAGGGGGCGCGGGGGAGGAAAGTCCGGGCTCCGCAGGGCAGAGTGCCAGGTAACGCCTGGGCGCCGTGAGGCGACGGAAAGTGCAACAGAGAGCAGACCGCCGATGGCTGCGCGGACGGTGTCCCCGAAGTGGAAGTTCACTTCCAGGGGTGTCCAAAGCGGCACAGGCAAGGGTGAAACGGTGCGGTAAGAGCGCACCACGAGTCTGGCAACAGACCGGTACGGCAAACCCCACTCGGAGCAAGACCAAATAGGGCAGGAGCCAGGCGCAAGCCTGTCGACACGCGGCCCGCGTGCCTGCCGGGTAGGTTGCTGGAGTGCCGTGGTGACACGGCGCCTAGAGGAATGATCGTTCCCGACAGAACCCGGCTTACAGGCCGACTCCTTTAATTCATTCGATCATTTTCGAGCCGGTGGCCCGGGTCACCGGGCTGTCTGCCCCGGGTGTGGGCGACGACCGGGCCAGCGCAATGGTGGCCAATATTGCATCGAACTTGAAGAGATCCGGCCATCTCGCTGTTTTTCATGACATTCTGCAGGGCGTCCCAGGCTCGGGTAAGCGCTTGTTCAGCCAAGAAATTTTCTGCGCGAACGGCTTGTAGGGGGTGAGGGGGTGGTTTATAGTGCCTCGAAGGGGTTTTTTGTGGACAATTGTGGGGAGTCCATTCCCTCCGAGGTCCAAACCACCAGGGGTCGAGCGCGTGTTCTCCGGGTCACATCAACTGACCATCGACGACAAGGGTCGCGTGGCGATCCCGGCCCGCTATCGCCAGGAGCTGGCCGATGGTTGTGGCTCGCAGCTGGTCGTCACCCGCGGCCCCAACCCCTGCCTGGAGCTGTACCCGGCGCCTGAGTTCCAGCGCCTGGCCGACGAGATCCAGAACATGGACGACCGCGAAACCGCGGAAGTCCTCAAGAGCGTGTTCATCGGCTTCGCCTGCGACACCGAGATTGACAAGCAGGGGCGCGTGCTGTTGCCGCCCATGCTGCGTCGTTATGCGCGCTTCAACGGCTCTGCGGTGCTGATGGGACAGATCCGGCGCTTCGACCTCTGGCCGGAAGAACTCTGGAACGAACGCTTCGGCGAAGGTTCCGCGCTGGGCGAACGGGTGGCCGACGCCTTCCGGACGCTCAAGCGTTGAGCGGGCCCCATGCGAGCCAGCCCGCGCCCTGCGCCGACGCCGCTGCGCGGACGGCCTGAACTGATGTCGGCACACCGACCGGTGATGCTCGACGAGGTGATCGCCGGGCTTGCGCCACGTGCGGGAGGCCTCTACGTGGACGCAACCTTCGGCCGCGGCGGCCACAGCGCGGCAATACTGGAACGCATCGGCGAGACGGGCCGGCTGCATGCACTGGACCAGGATCCAGAAGCCTGTCAGGCCGCCTGGAAGCGGTTCGGCACCTGCCCGCAGTTTCGTATCCACCGGCGCAACTTTGCCGCGCTGGCGGCCCTGGCCGGCGAGCTGGGACTCAAGGGCTGTGTCGATGGCCTGCTGATCGACCAGGGCGTGTCCTCGCCGCAGTTCGACGACGCCGGTCGCGGGTTTTCGTTCGCCCACGACGGGCCGCTGGACATGCGCATGGATCCCGACGCCGGCGCGTCCGCGGCGACCTGGCTGGCTTCGGCGAGCGCCGAACAGATCGCCGACGTGCTGTGGCGTTATGGCGAGGAGCGCGCCAGCCGGCGTATCGCGCGGCGACTGGTGGAGGCGCGCGCCGAGGCGCCGATCACCCGCACCGTGCAGCTCGCCGAGCTGATCGCCCGTGCAGTGCCCGGGCCGCGCCAGAAGATTCATCCGGCGACGCGCAGCTTCCAGGCCATCCGCATCCACATCAACGGTGAACTCGATGCGTTGCAGGCTGCGCTGGATGCCAGCGTGGATCTGCTCGCGCCTGGCGGACGCATGGTAGTGATCAGCTTTCATTCGCTGGAAGACCGCATCGTCAAGCGATTCACGCGCGAGGCGCTCAGCCCGCGGCGCGACGCGGCCGATGCCGCCGTCGATCCGGCGCGGGTGATGTACGACGCGCGGTTCTCGATCTCGGAGTCGGGTCGCGCGTTTCGCACCGTCGGCCGGCAGTTTCCCACCCAGGCCGAATGCGCCGCCAACCCGCGCGCCCGCAGCGCCGTGCTGCGCATCGCCGAGCGCCTGCCATGAGTCGTCACTGGCAGCGCCTGCGGTACTGGCTGGTCGAGTACCGGCCGCGCGGCCTGATGCTGCCTATGGCCCTGGCTGCGCTGGTGATCGTGTCGGCCTTGTGGGCCATCGCAATCAAACATGAAAACCGCAGTCTGACCGGCCAGCTCGCGCAGGCGCGGACCGAGCACGGGCACCTGCAGATGGAGTGGTCGCAGTTGCAGCTCGAAGAGGCCGCGCTGTCGCACCACGCGCGCATCGAATCGACGGCGCGCCAGGACCTGGGCATGGCCGAGCCGCGCAACTACGTGATCGTGCAGACCTCGCAGCTGGAGGCCGCCCGATGAGTCACGGTCGGGCCCACAAGCTGCGCCAGGTGCCGGCATGGCGCCGGTTGCTGGTGCTCACGGTGCTCGGCGCCGGCGCATTGGGGATCACCGCGCGGGCCTTTCACCTGCAGGTGATCGAGCGCGAGTTTCTGGCCAGCAAGGGCGCCGAGCGACAGGTGCGCACGGTGGTACAGCAAGGTCATCGCGCCGCCATTCGAGACCGTCGCGGCGAGCCGCTGGCGCTGTCGGCGCCGGTGGAATCGGTCTGGTGCGTGCCCTCGGCACTGCTCGGCGCCCCCGAGCATCTGGACGCCGTGGCACAGATGCTGGGTCAGCAGGCGCCGGTGTTGACACGCTTTCTGCAGGAGCGGGCGGAACGGCAGTTCGTCTACATCGAACGCGGTCTGCCGCCGGACCAGGCACGCCGCGTGCTTGCGCTCAAGGCGCCCGGGGTGTTTTCGACCCGCGAGTACCGGCGCTATTACCCGGCCGGAGAAGTCGCCGGTCAGGTGGTGGGCTTCACCGATGTCGACGGCAAGGGCCGTGAAGGCATGGAGCTGGCGCATGACGACAGCCTGCGCGGCCAGGACGGCTCGCGCCGCGTGATCCGTGATGCTCGCGGACGCATCGTCGAGGACACCGACGGAGCGGTCCCGGCGCAGCCCGGCGATGATCTGTACCTGTCGATGGACCTGCGTCTGCAGTACCTGGCCTATCGCGAACTCAAGCAGGCGGTCAGCAAGCACAAGGCCAAGGGCGGACTGGTGGTGGTGGCCGATGCACATACCGGCGAGCTGCTCGCGGTGGCCAGTCAGCCCGGTTACAACCCCAACAACCCGGAGGACCGCAAGCCCGGGCGCATGCGCAACCGCGCCATCGTCGACTCCTTCGAGCCCGGTTCCACCGTCAAGCCGCTGCTGGTGGCCCAGGCGCTGGAGATCGGTGCGTTCGACGCCAGCAGCCAGATCGATACCGGCGACGGCTGGATGCAGGTGGCACGCCTGACGGTGCGCGACATCCACGCTCTGGGCAGCGCCGACCTGGGCCTGATCCTGTCCAAGTCCAGCAACGTCGGTGCCGCCAAGATCGGCCTGCAGATCGGCGCCGAGAACGTCTGGCAGGGCTACCAGAAGTTCGGGCTGGGTGATCGTGTGGCCTCGGGATTTCCCGGCGAGACCTCGCCGGTGCTGCATCCGCCGGACCAGTGGGGGCAGATCGCCACCGCCACGGCGTCCTACGGCTACGGCCTTTCGGTCAACGCCCTGCACCTGGTGCGTGCTTACGCGGCGCTGGCCAACGATGGCCTGATGCCGCAACTCAAGCTGGTCGACGATGGTCGCCAGGCGCCACCGCAGCGCGCCATCAGCGCCGCGACCGCGCGCATGGTCCGGCACATGCTCGAACAGGTTTCGGTGCAGGGCGGTACCGGCACGCGGGCGTCCATCCCCGGTTATCGCGTGGCCGGCAAGACCGGCACGGTGCGCAAGGTTGCCGACACCGGCGGCTACGACGCAAAGCGCCACCAGTCGGTGTTCGTCGGCATGGTTCCGGCGCGCAACCCGCGCCTGATCGGGCTGGTGATGATCGATGAGCCGGGCGGCGACGACTACTACGGCGGGGTGGTCTCCGCCCCGGTGTTCGCCACCGTCCTGCAGGGCGCGCTGCGCCTGCTGCAGATCGCGCCCGATGCCTGCGGCGAAGACTGCGAGCCGCTGAGCATGCCGCCGCAAGTGGCGATGCCGGCGACACTGCCGACCCGGCCCCGGTCATGACGTCCGTGCGCGCCACCTCACTGGATCAACTGCTGAAGGGGCTGGCTACCGCACCGCCGGTGACGGTATCGGGCCTGACGCTGGACAGCCGCCGCGTGCACGTCGGAGAGGCCTTTGTCGCCCTGCAGGGCCGGCGTGGGCATGGCCTGGCACACCTGTCGCAGGCACTGGCGCAGGGCGCTGGCGCCATTGTCTGGGAGCCCGCCGCCGGCACCGAGGCACCCTGTGCGCCGGTGCCGTGCGTGGAGGTCGAGGGCCTGTCGGTCCACGTCGGCGAGATCGCGGCGCGCTATTACGGTCGGCCTTCGGAGGCGATGTTCGTGGCCGGAATCACGGGCTCCGACGGCAAGACATCGACCGCGCACCTGATCGCCCAGGGCCTGTCTGCACTGGGCCGCGACTGCGGCTACATCGGCACCCTGGGTGTCGGTTCGCTGGCGTCGCTGGACCTTGCCACCCACACCACGCCCGACGCCATCAGCGTGCAGCAACACCTGGATCGCATGCGCCGGTCCGGTCTGGGCGCCTGCGCGATGGAGGTGTCTTCGCATGCGCTGGACCAGCATCGCGTCGGCGCGGTGCAGTTCGACGTCGCGGTGCTGACCAACCTGAGCCGCGATCACCTCGACTACCACGGTACGGTGCAGCGCTACGCAGCCGCCAAGCGTCGCCTGTTCGAAGCCGGTGACGGCCGCGCGCTGGTCCTGAATCGAGACGATGCACACGGCGCGCGATGGATCAAGCGGTTCGCATCGGCGCCGCGCCTGCGGGTCTACGGCATCGAGGGCGCCGTGCCGGCGCATGGGCGCCATGCCCTGGCACGTCGCCTGCACCTGCATGCGCGCGGACTGGCGTTCGACCTGCACTGCGAGCAGGGCGTGGCCAGGGTGGACACACCGCTGCTGGGCCGTTTCAACGTCTACAACCTGCTGGCCACCGCCGCGGTGCTGCTCGAAGCCGGCCACGGGCCGGAGGCGGTCGCCACCGCGCTGGCGAGGGTGCGCACCGTGCCCGGCCGCATCGAGACTTTTGCCGGACCCGGATCGGCCGCGCTGGCGGTGGTCGATTACGCGCACACGCCCAAGGCGCTGGAGCAGGTGTTGCTGGCCCTGCGCCCGCATGCAAGCGGCGCCCTGCACTGCGTGTTCGGCTGCGGCGGGGATCGCGACCGCGGCAAGCGGCCGCTGATGGGGGCGGTCGCCGCACGTCTGGCCGACCGCCTGACCGTCACCGATGACAACCCGCGCAGCGAAGATCCCGCGGCCATCGTCGGCGAGATCCTGTCCGGCATCGCAGAGCAGGGGGTGGTCGCGACGGCATCGGTTACGGTCCAGCACGACCGCAGCCGGGCCATCGCCACCGCACTGCGCCAGGCAGGCGAAGGCGACGTTGTGCTGGTTGCCGGCAAGGGACACGAGACCACCCAGCAATACGCCGGGCGCGCGCTGGATTTCAGTGATCGGCGCTTTGTGCAGCAGTGCCTGGAGGCGCGTCCTTGAGCGCGGTGGCAGAGCCGATGGCGCCGCTGTCCTGGTTCGCGCAGGCCGCCGACGCGAGGCTGGTCGGTCAGGACGCGCCGGTGGCGCGGGTCACCAGCGATTCACGCGCGGTGATCGAAGGAGACTTGTTCGTGGCGCTGCGCGGCGCGCGCCACGACGGTCACGATTACGTGGTGGGGGCTACAGGGAAGGGCGCGGTCGGTGCCATCGTGGAACGCAGGCTCACGGTGCCGGCCGCGCAACTTCTTGTCGACGACAGCCTGCGGGCCCTGCAGGACATCGCCGCCGCCTGGCGGCAACGCTTCGAGATGCCGCTGATCGCATTGACCGGCAGCAACGGCAAGACCACCACCCGCCAGTTGCTGGCTGCGGTGCTGGCGCGGCGTGGGCCGGTGCTGGCCACGCGCGGCAACTACAACAATCACATCGGTCTGCCCCTGACCCTGCTCGAATTGCGCGCCGCGCATCGCAGCGCGGTGATCGAGATGGGCGCAAACCATGCCGGAGAAATTGCGCGGCTCACGCAGTTGGCGCGTCCGCAGATCGGTGTGGTGACGCAGGCCGGCGACGCGCACCTGGAAGGTTTCGGGTCCCGGGACGGCGTAGCGCGAGCCAAGGGCGAGCTGTTCAGTGGCCTGGAGGCGGGCGGCATCGCAGTCATCAATGTCGATGACGCCTATGCAGGGTTGTGGCGCGGCATGGCCGGTTGCCGTCAGATCGGCTTCGGCATGGGGCGCGACGCCGACGTGGGCGCCGAGGGCATTCGTGCCACGGAGTCCGGCATGCGCTTCGAGTTGCGCATCCCGGGCGGCGGCGCCCCTGTCGAACTGCCGCTGCCGGGTCGTCACAACGTGATGAACGCCCTGGCGGCCGCGGCCTGCGGCGTGGCGCTGGGACTGGATGCGGCGCAGATCGCTGCCGGCCTGCAGCTGGTGCAGGCCCCGCAGGGTCGGGTGGTGTGGAAGCGCACCACGGCAGGCGCGCGACTGATCGACGACACCTACAACGCCAATCCGACATCCATGCAGGCGGGCCTGGAGCTGCTGGCACAACAGTCCGGACAGCGCTGGGCGGTGCTCGGCGCCATGGCCGAGCTGGGCCCGGCGTCGGCCCGGCTGCACGCCGAGGTCGGCGCGCGTGCGCGAGCGCTGCAGATCGACCGCCTGTGCGTCTTCGGTGCCGCGGCGGCCGACTACGCCCGTGGGTGGGGCGAGGGCGCCGAGGTGTTCGAAGATCTCGGCACGCTGGCGGCGGCACTGGCCGGGGAGCTGGGCCTGGACGTCACGGTGCTGGTCAAGGGTTCGCGCTCGGCGCGCATGGAAGCGCTGGTCGCCGCCTGGTGCGGCGCCGGGGCGGCGGAGACACGCTGAGCATGTTCTATCACCTGGCCATGTGGGCGGAGTCGTCGATCAGTTCGCTGAACTTGTTCGGCTACCTGACCTTCCGCAGCATCCTGGGCGTGCTCACCGCACTGAGCGTGTCCCTGCTGGCCGGTCCGTGGATGATCGCCCGGTTGCATGATTTCAAGTTCGGCCAGGTGGTTCGCGACGTCGGCCCGAAATCGCACCTGGCCAAGACCGGCACGCCGACCATGGGCGGGGTGATGATTCTGGCGGCCATCGCCATTGCCACCCTGGCATGGTCGGACCTGAGCAACCGTTTCGTGTGGTTTGCGCTGCTGGTGACGCTGGCCTTTGGCGCGGTCGGCTTTGCCGACGACTTCATCAAGATCCGGCATCGTCGAAACCTGGGCCTGACCGCGCGGCAGAAGTATTTCTGGCTGTCGCTGGCCGGTTTCGGCGTGGCCAGCCTGATCTATTTCACCGCGCCCAACGCACCGCTGTGGGACGTGTTCGGTGACGGCAAGGCCTCGCTGGAGACCGCCATCATCGTGCCGTTTTTCAAGGACGTGGCGATCCAGCTCGGCATCTTCTTCATCCCCTGGGCCTACCTGGTGATCGTGGGCACGTCCAACGCGGTCAACCTCACCGACGGCCTGGATGGCCTGGCGATCATGCCCTGCGTGCTGGTGGCTTCGGCGCTGGCGGTGTTCGCCTACTGCACCGGCAACATCAAGATCGCGGCTTACCTGGGCATTCCCTACATCGCAGGGGTCGGCGAGCTGTCGATCTTCTGCACCGCCATCGCCGGCGCGGGCCTGGGCTTCCTGTGGTTCAACGCCTATCCGGCGCAGGTGTTCATGGGCGACGTCGGCGCGCTGGCGCTTGGCGCGGCACTGGGCGTCGTGGCGATCCTGGTGCGCCAGGAACTGGTGCTGGTGATCATGGGCGGCGTGTTCGTGGCCGAGACGCTGTCGGTGATGCTGCAGGTCGCCTACTTCAAGTACAGCGGCGGCAAGCGCATCTTCCGCATGGCGCCGCTGCACCACCACTTCGAGCTCAAGGGCTGGCCCGAGCCCAAGATCATCGTGCGCTTCTGGATCATCACGCTGATTCTGGTGCTGATCGGTCTGTCCACGTTGAAGGTGCGGTGAGGTGAGGCGTGAGGCGACAGGCATGAGGCGTCATGAAGGGCACAGACTGCTCATCGTCGGTCTTGGCCTGTCCGGCGTTTCCGCGCTGCGCTATCTCGAGCGCGAAGGCGCGGTGCTGACCGTGACCGATTCGCGCCCGGCGCCGGCCGGCATCGAGGCGCTGCGCCGTGAATTTCCACAGGTCGCGTTCCATCTGGGCGCGTTCGACGCGCCGGCACCTCTGACGCAGTTCGCAGAGGCCGTGGTATCGCCGGGTGTGTCGCTCGAAGCACCGTTCGTGCAGGCACTGATTGCCGCCGGCGTCCCCGTGATCGGCGACATCGAGCTGTTTGCTCGCGCCGTCACCACGCCCGGCCACTCACCCTTCACGCCTCGAGTCATCGGGATCACTGGCAGCAATGGCAAGAGCACGGTCACGACCCTGGTCGGCGACATGGCGCGCGCGGCGGGGCTGCGCGTGAAGGTCGGCGGCAATCTGGGCACCCCGGCGCTGGATCTGCTGGCTGACGACACCGAGCTCTACGTGCTGGAGCTGTCGAGCTTCCAGCTGGAAACCACCCACAGCCTGCGCTGCAGCGCGGCGGCCTTCCTCAACCTGGCGGCGGATCATCTAGACCGCCACCACGACATGGCGCGCTACGGCGCGATCAAGGCGCGCATTTTCGATGGCTGCGAAGTGGCGGTGGCCAATCGGGACGACGAGGCCGTCAGGGCCGAGGTCGAAATTCGCGAAGCCAGAGAGAGCGGCAAGGGCGTGGCCCGCGTCATCACCTTTGGGCTCGGCGAGCCCGGCTCGGATGAATACGGCCTGCGCCTGATCGACGGCCAATGCTGGCTCTGCCACGGCGCCTCCGGGCTGACCCCTCACTCCAGCCTGAAGGTGCACGGCCTGCACAACGCGGCCAACGCGCTGGCCGCGCTGGCCCTGGCCGATGCCGTCGGCATAGCCCGCGAGCCGGCGCTGCGGGCCTTGCACCAGTTCGGCGGCCTGCCGCACCGCTGCGAGTTCATCGCCGAACGTCGCGGCGTCACCTGGCTCAACGACTCCAAGGGCACCAACGTCTGTTCGACGCTGGCCGCCATCGAGGGGCTGTCCGGGCCCATCGTCTGGCTCGGCGGCGGACAGGGCAAGGACCAGGACTTCTCGCCGCTGGCACGGCCACTGGCCGACAAGGGACGCGCCGCGCTGCTGTTCGGCCAGGATGCGGCGGTGATCGAGCGTGCGATCTTTGGCGCGCTGCCGGTCTATCGCGAATCCAACCTGTCCGCGGCGCTGATACGTGCACGCAGCCTGGCGCAAGCGGGCGATCAGGTGCTGCTGTCGCCGGCCTGCGCCAGCCTAGACCAGTTTCGCAACTACCTGGAGCGCGGCGAGCAGTTCCGCGCCTGGGTCCTGGAACAGGCATGAACCTGAGCCTGCCACGCTGGAATACCCAGCCTCAGCAACTGGCGCTGCCGCTGGCACGCGCCCAGGCGGGTCTGGATCCGCTGATGTGTGCCGCGGTCACGGCCGTGCTGTGCTGGGGGCTGGTGATGGTGGCCTCGGCTTCGGTGGCGCAGGCGCAGAAGCTCACCGGCGAGCCGTTCTATTTCTTCTACCGACAGTTGGCGTTCACCGGCATCGGCGGCCTGCTGGCCTGGGGCGTGTTCCTGGTGCCGGCCCATGTGTGGGAGCGCCGCAGCGGCTGGCTGGCGCTTGGCGGCCTGTTGTTGCTGGCGGTGGTGCTGATCCCGGGGATCGGCGTCAAGGTCAATCACGCCCGTCGCTGGATCGACCTGGAGTTCATCCGCCTGCAGGCTTCCGAGCCGGCGCGTCTGGCTCTGATCATGTACCTGGCGGGGTACATCGTGCGTCGACAGGGCCGTCTGCAGAACACGCTGACCGGGCTGCTGATTCCCTTCCTGCCGGTGCTGCTGGCCGGCGTGCTGCTGCTGCTGGAGCCGGACTTCGGCGCCACCGCGATCCTCATCGCGGTGGCCTTCATCATGCTGTTTCTGGGCGGCGCACGGCTGATCTATCTGGCCGGACTGATGCTGGTGGCTGGCGGCGGACTGTGGGCGCTGGCCACCGCCGAGGCCTATCGCCTGCGCCGGCTCATGAACTTCACCGACCCCTTCGCCGACATGGAGAACGGCGGCTGGCAGCTGGCCAACTCGCTGATCGCCATTGGTCGCGGCGAGTGGCTGGGCGTCGGTCTGGGCAACAGTCTGCAGAAGCTGCTGTACCTGCCGGAAATGCACACCGATTTCATCTTCGCCATCCTGGCCGAGGAATTCGGACTGTTCGGGGTACTGGTGCTGTTGGCGCTGTTCTGCGTCATCGTGTGGCGCGGCTTTCTGATCGGCGCCCGTGCCGAGGCCCTCGGCGAGCGCTTCAAGGCCTACCTGGTCTACGGACTGACCACCTGGCTGGGTCTGCAGGCGCTGATCAACCTGGCCGTCAACATGGGCGCTCTGCCCACCAAGGGCCTGACCCTGCCGCTGGTGAGCTACGGCGGCTCGTCCTTGATCACCGTGATGGTGCTGCTGGCGCTGATCCTGCGCGTGGACTACGAGAACCGGCTGAACCCCGAGCGTCAGGGGAAGTCCTCGTGAGCGGCTCCCTGCGGGTGATGATCATGGCTGGCGGGACCGGTGGCCACGTGTTCCCGGCGCTGGCCGTGGCCCAGGTGCTGCGCGAGCGCGGACACGAGGTGGTGTGGATGGGCACGCCGGACTCGTTCGAGTCACGCACCGTGCCGGCCCAGGGTTTTGCCATGGAGTACGTGCAGGTCGGTGGCCTGCGCGGCAAGAGCGCGCTGACCCTGCTGGCTGCGCCCCTGCGTCTGCTGCGCG
>JAJFJX010000187.1 GCA_021773655.1 Panacagrimonas sp. | reverse complement strand
AGGTCCTTGCCATAGGTGGTGCCGGGGAAAAGCACGTGGATGAAGCCATTGGACAGTACGATGAAATTAGGTGCCAGGATTGCGCCCAACGGCGGGGCGTTGGGGGCGTTGTCCACCACCAGCACCTTCATGACTCCGGCGATCGTGGCGGCCTGCTCGGCCACGGCCTTTCCATCGGCGGCCAGCACCACGATGTGCACCTCACCGCCGATGGCGGTGGCCGCGGAGATGGCCTTGGCTACGCCGCCATTGAGCTTGCCGTCGGCGTGTTCTGCAACTACGAGAATCTTGGACATGTTCTATTCCGGAATTCGGGAATGGGGAAACGGGTATCGGCATCGGCATCGGCATCGGAGAATCGTTGAACCGGAGCGGGCCTTTGCAGTCCCGGACCCGGATGCACGATTTCCGTGCCGGGTCAGACCAGCCCTTTTTCCTTCAGGGCAGCGACCAGTTCTTCGACCGTCTTGACCATGACGCCCTTGGAGCGCTTGGGCGGCGGTGCGGTCTTGGTGGCCTTGAGCCCGGCGCCAGGAGTGACTCCGAGGTCGGCAAAAGACTTGACGTCCACCGGCTTCTTCTTGGCCTTCATGATGTCCGGGAGCTTGAGATAGCGCGGCTCGTTGAGGCGCAGGTCGGCGGTGATGACGGCCGGCAGATCGACTTCCAGCGTCTCCAGTCCGGCGTCGATTTCGCGGGTGACGGTGGCCTTGTCACCATCGACTTCGAGCTTGGACGCAAAGGTCGCCTGCGGCAGGTCGAGCAGCGCGGCGATCAACTGGCCGGTCTGGCTGGCGTCGTCGTCGATCGCCTGCTTGCCGCACAGGAACAGCTTGGCGTCCTCTGCCTTGAATACCGCGGCGAGCGCCTTGGCGGCGGTCAGCGGCTGAATCTCACCCTCTTCCTTGACGTGCACCGCGCGATCCGCACCGAAGGCCAGCGCCGAGCGCAGGGTTTCCTCGTTCTTCTGCCCCCCGACCGACACCGCGATGATCTCGGTGACCTTGCCCTTCTCCTTGAGACGCACCGCCTCTTCCATGGCGATCTCGTCGAACGGGTTCATGGAGTGCTTGACGCCGTCTGTCACCACTCCCGACCCGTCGGGCTTGACCTGGATGCGAACGTTGTAATCCACCGCGCGCTTGACGCTGACCAATGCTTTCATCGTGACCTCTTGTTACCCTTGGTTTGTTGTACGAATCCTGATTCCGGCTGCCGGCGGCATGACGACGACACGGCGCCGGCCGGATCACATGTTGGCGTAGTTGGGCCCGCCCGAGCCCTCCGGCGCGACCCAGGTGATGTTCTGCGCCGGGTCCTTGATATCGCAGGTCTTGCAGTGTACGCAGTTCTGCGCGTTGATCTGGAAGCGTTTGTCCTTGCCCTCGCCGATCACTTCATAGACACCGGCCGGACAATAGCGCTGCGCCGGTTCGTCGTACATCGGCAGATTCTTGCTGATCGGAATGGAGGGATCGGCAAGCTTCAGGTGGACCGGCTGGTCCTCTTCATGGTTGGTGCTGGACAGGAACACCGATGACAGCTTGTCGAAGCTGAGCTTTCCATCCGGCTTGTTGTAGATGATCTTCTGCGACGCGGCTGCCGGCTTGAGCGTCTGGTGGTCGCGCTTGAGGTCGTGGGCCGTCCACGGCGCCTTGCCACCGAACCAGTTCTGTTCGACGTAGTTGATGGCACCGCCGATCAACGCGCCGAAGCGGTGCAGCCAGACCCCGAAGTTGCGGCTCTTGTAGAGCTCCTCGAACAGCCAGCTTTCCTTGAACATGGCCGGAAATCGCGCCAGCTCGTCGCCGCCCTGCCTACCGGCAAACAGGGCCTCGGCAGCGGCTTCGGCGGCCAGCATGCCGCACTTCATGGCGGTATGGCTGCCCTTGATCTTGGCGTAGTTCATGGTGCCCAGATCGCAGCCGATCAGGGCACCACCGGGAAACACGCTCCGGGGCAGCGAGTACAGGCCGCCCTTGTTGAGTGCCCGTGCGCCGTAGCCGACACGGGTGCCGCCTTCGAGATACTGCGCAATCACCGGGTGATGCTTGAAGCGCTGGAACTCGTCGAAGGGTGACAGATAGGGATTGGTGTAGGACAGATCGGTGATCAGGCCGACCACCACCGTGTTGTCGTCCAGGTGATACAGGAACGAGCCGCCCAGGGCGTCGGTGCCGAGCAGGCTAAGCGGCCAGCCGGCGCCGTGCACCACCAGGCCGGGCTCGTGGCGCGAGGGCTCGACGGTCCAGATTTCCTTGATGCCAATGCCGAAATGCGCCGGGTCGGCATCCTTGTCCAGGCCATAGCGCTGGATCAGGCGCTTGCCCAGATGCCCGCGACAGCCCTCGGCGAACAGCGTGTACTTGGCGCGCAGCTCCATGCCAGGGGTGAAGTCACCCTCCTTGGGCTGGCCATCGTGACCGACCCCCATGTCGCCGATCTGCACGCCACGCACGATGTTGTCGTCGTCAATCAGTACTTCCTGGGCAGCAAAGCCGGGGTAGATCTCCACCCCGAGTTCCTCCGCCTGCGTGGCCAGCCAGCGGCACAGGTTGCCCAGAGAAATGATGTAGTTGCCGTCGTTGTGCATGGGAGCGGGCACGAACAGCCCCGGCATCCGGATCGCGGCCTTTTCGCTGGTGAAGAAATACACGTCGTCGCGCTTGACCGGCACCTTGACCGGCGCGCCCCGGTCCTTCCAGTCGGGGATCAGCTCATCGAGCGCGCGGGTCTCGAACACCGCGCCGGACAGAATGTGGGCGCCGACCTCGGAGCCCTTCTC
>JAJFJX010000186.1 GCA_021773655.1 Panacagrimonas sp. | reverse complement strand
TCGCGGGCGTCAAGTTCCATCAGCCAGCCGCTCCCATCCGGATCGCAGGCGTCGTCGGATGGCACCAGCGTGGTGAACACGATGCGGCCGAAACGGAGGATCGGTCGGCTGATCTGGCGCTCGCCCAGGTTGGGGCCAGTCGCGGCAGGATTGCCGTTGGTGTTGAACAGGTCGATGTACCAACCCGCATGAGTTCCGATGGTCAAGGGATTCCTGGAGGTGATCCGCGCGCGATCACCGCTGTTCACCGTCACCTCCTGTTCGACGAACTGCTGCAACAGGCTGTTGCGCCCGGGGCTGGGCGATGCCGGGGTCTCGATGGGCGGGCTTCCCGGGGTCGCAATGGGGTCGGCAAAGATGCCGTAGAAGGTCTGCGCGCGCTGTCCGATCCGGGTGTTGTCGCCCGACGCCAGGTAGCGGCCGGTGCCGAAGTACACCACCAGATCGTCTTTGTTGGTGCCGGTCAGAAGATTCAAGCCCACCTCAGGCGTTGCGGTGATCGGCTGCGGAACTCCTCCGGCGTCGACGGCGGCAAACAGCGCGGTGCCGTTGTATCCGACCGCCCACTCAGCGGGGTCTTCGCTGTTGACATTGAATTGCCACATCCTGCCCTTGAGATCGCCCGCGTAGATATAGTCCACCAGGCTGTCGCCATCCAGGTCCACTGCGGCCGGCCCGGCAAGGCCGTTGCCGTTGTTCGGCGAGCCGACCGGCAATTTCACGTAGTGGGTTCCCGCGGTCCAGGTTCCGCCGGGACTGTCCAGAAACACGATGAACAGCGCCGCCTGTTCGGTGCTGCTGTTGTAGCCGTTACCGAAGATCGCGGCCCACCTGCCGTTCTTCATCTTGACGATGGACGGCGTGTTCATGACGAAGCCCATGTCTGGGTCGTTCGAGTTCGAAAACTCCCATTTCACGATACTTGCGGCATTGGCTTCGCTGAAGCTGGCCGGATCCGTCACATCCAGGGCAAAAATTCCCCGACCGCCATAGCCCATGCCGCTGACCAGCAGGCTGCGCCAGTTCGGAGTCGCAGACGGTCCGGGTGCGGCCAGGTCCACATCCGCCACGTTGGGCGAGCCGTTGACGCCCCAGATATGGGTGTACGGGTTGGCGGCGAGCCGTGCGAGATTGCTGCTGGTCCCGAACATCATGTTCGGCACATACGCCAGCACCTCGCGCCCATCCGAGACACGGAATCCGTGCAGCATGCCGTCATTGGCTCCTACGTAAACGACTTCCATACGGGATGAGTTGCCCGCACGGAACGACGAGTACCCTTTGAATGGCAGCGCCGAATTGGGTGCGCCTACAAAGATCGGGTCGGAATTGACGATGTCACCCAGTACGCTGCTGCGCACGCGAAAGCCGGTGGGCGATTCATTGGCGCGGTTGCCGCGGATGTATTGAAGTCGTGGCTGGCGCAAGGTGCCGTCGGCGTCGGACGGCAGCCTCAATGCGTTCTGTTGAGCGAGGCTGAGCTGCCCCCATCGGAACGGGATGCCCCGGCCCGCATCGGGTTCGAAGGTGAGGATGGTCCGGCCTGAATTCCAGTTCTGGCTGTCCAGTACTGCCGAGGCCTCCCATTGTTCGGTCGTGGGCGGATCTTTCTGGGGATCGAGGCAAAGTTTGCCGATTGGAATGCTGGGACATTTTCCGCCTTCACCGGTGGAGATGAATACGGTTCTCAGCTGTCCTGTCCAGTTCGCGCTGTTGAAGCGCGCCTGGAACAGGCGACTGCCGACATTGAGGCTGGTGGAGTTCAGCGACGCGCTGGAAAAGCTGCCGGCGCGTGCAGAAATGTCGTTCAGGGCCTGCTGGAGCGCCGCCGTGAGCTGCGATGCATTGGAAGCGGTGAAGTAACCGCTGGTGGTGGCGGGCGTGGCATCCGGATCGTGACCGCCCAGACCGTAGTAGGCCGCGTCTTCCAGCATCTGGTTCTGAACCGCAAACCCCACCGTGTAGGTGAGGATGTTCTGCGGATCGAAGTCGGGGTCTTCGAAGGAACCGCCTGTCGCATCGGTTCCGGACTTCCTGACATCGATGTCGTAACCAAACTTCGCCAGATCGTCCAGTAGCAGCGACGCCCCTTCGGGCTGCTGGTCCAGACCCGTGGTGCCGTCAGAAAACTGCGGGAAGTCTGGATAGCTGGCGGCAGATGTCGCCGGCGCCAGGCCGTCCCAATTGGGGAGCGACGCGGTGGCGTCGGCAACATCATCGACGTCGTTGGCGGGGAAGGTGCCGTCGTAGGTCGGGAAGCCGTCGGTCACCGCGATCACGAAGTTCTTCTGGCAGCGGAACTGCATCGGGCTGGGATAGTTTCCGGATCCCGTGCCGGTGTGGCGGCTAAGCCCGCGGAAGTAGCGCGTGATCTCGTAATAGGTTTCCGCCAGCGGCGTGTTGGCGGACGCCGAAAGGCCGTTGATCGCCGTCAGCACGTTCGACTGGGTGGCGCCGCAGAAGGCGTCGATCCGACCGCCGGGTGCACTGTTGCCACCAGGAACAGGAGCATTGAACGAAGACACGCCGAAGCGGATGTCGGGGTTGGCGATCACGATGTCGCTGGAGACCTTCTTGGCTACCTGCAAGCGCACTTCAGATGGCACCAGGGACCGAACGTCGATGTTTGGCCCGATCGCCGTGTTGTTCTCGGGCGGGGTGAACTTCCAGAACAGATAGTTGATGTAGTTGCCGTTGAAGCGGGTCAGGGTGCCGCGCGAATCCGGCAGGCGGATACACCGAAAAGCACTGTCGCCGGCCCTGATGCCAGGAAGATGGTCGGCTGCACAACCGCCGGCTCCAATTGGGAGATTCTGGCGAATGACATTTCCATCCAGTGCGTTCCAGCAGGGCGCCACAACGCTTCCGAAATTGCAGTTCGGGGAATAGTTGGTGTAGTTGGTGAGGGGGTCGAAATCCTCATCCCAGATCACGTTGTCCATCGAGCCCGAGTTGTCCACCAGCATCATCACGTTCGGGTTGACGGAGGTGCTCACGAACAGCGGGCTGACCGGGAGGGTGAGCGGGGCTGCCGCCGCATGACCGGACAAGACCGCCAGACAAGATGCCGTCAGGAGGGTGGCGGCGTGACTACTGCTACCCAGAAGCCCGAAAATCGTACCGAAAGCAGTTTGATGGTTCTTCATGTCCAGCTCCGGGCGCGCCGCTGTTCAAAGAGCATTTGATGATTGGCGGGCCATTCAGTAAACGCGGGTGTACACACTTTGTGTGATTGTCGATGGGCCACTGGCCAGGCTGCCGCCGCCTCGGGAGGAAATCTGGTAGTACCACAAGGTGGGTACCTTCGAGCTTGCGCCGGTAGTGACTGAGCCAGAAGGATCAGGTCCGAGCACCTCGACCACATAACGGGGATAGTTGTTTGAATTGGTGGCTACGGCCACACCGCCAACCCGGTATTCCTGTCCGGCGATGGGCCCGATCAAGGCCCCGACCTCGTAGCGCCAGCCCACCGGGCGACCCTGATTGATCCACCAGTTCGGCGTTCTCAGATTCGCAATCGTCACTTCCAGCTGAGTCGGGTCCGGCGGCCGGCCAGGCCAGATGGACAGCGAGTCGCCGCAGGTGGCCGCGTCGGATTCGGGACAATCCGGAACGGGCTGCAGAATCTGGTTATCCAGCCAGGTCTCGCCGTTGACGATGCCGGTCTCGGCGCCCTGAAACGCGCGGTTGGATTCGCCCACGCTGTAGGCCATGCGCTGCTGTAGTGTGTTGCCGCCCATCGAGGCGATCCCCAGCAGGGTCAGGGCGATCAGAAACACCAGGGCGACGACCAGCGTGGCGCCGCGTTGCTGCTGGCCAGTGGCGGTGCGCGTGCGCGGTGAGTGGCGAGAGAGTTTCATTCTCGTAAGCGGTTCCGGATCAGGACGGTGCTGGAAAAGACCCTCTGAAGCTGTCGGTCTTCGTTCACGTTTCTGATGGCGGCGCCGCCGTCGGCGGTGGCGGTCACGCTTGCACCCCGCGCCTCCTCTGGACCGCCTTCCGTTTTATCGATGCCGGCCGAGGTAATGTCGAGTTTGACGGCGACCACGCGCCGCCAGTCGGTGACGTTGGC
>JAJFJX010000185.1 GCA_021773655.1 Panacagrimonas sp. | reverse complement strand
CCAGCCGCCGCCGACCGTCACCGCGGTGAGTGAGGCATGCAGAATGGCCGCGCCCAGGGGCTGGGTTGGATAGGTCACCAGCAGGCCCCAGCCGGTCCCGGCGACGGGCTGGTAGTGAAACAGGTGGTCGGTCCCGCGGTAGCGGCCTTCGAATGGCGCCGACTGTCCGGCGCGCACTGCGGCCAGCAGTTGAGCAGAGCGTTCGGTTTCGACGTAGAGGTTCTCGACCAGGCTGCGCTGGTCGTCGTCGTGCAGCACCACCAATCCGCTGCTGCGGTCGAAGACCACGAAGCCGTAGAGCATCGGCGGGACCGCGGCGGTAAACGCCAGCATCGGCGCGCTGCCGGTGATCGCTGCAGCGAAGTCATCGCCCGGCATGGCCGCGGCAAACTGCATCAACTTGCCCCCGTTGCGGCGATTGAACAGGCGTTGTGCAACGAATGCGTCGAGCCTGCCTTTGCCTGCGTCGCCGATCAGCGCCCGGCATTCGGCCGTGTCCGGCACCGGGCGCTTGCCGAGCAGGTCCGGGATCAGCCAGTGTCGGGCGATCTCGTTTTCCGTTTCGGACCAGTGCCAGTGCCACGCCCGATCCTGGGCCAGCATGCGGTGATACTCGCGATCACCCACATTGAAGGGTGGCAGCGGCGCGGCGCAGGGTCCGTAGGTCAGCCCCAGGCTGCCCAGATTGGCCACGCCGCTCACCGCAGGCTGGATCAGCACGGTGGAGGACAGCGGCGAGTGCATGGAACCCACCCCGTGCGAACCGGGTTCGGCGGGGGTGATGCGGGCATAGTGCGCGTGTTGTTGCGTGCCGGCCCCGGGCTGGGTGCAGATCTCGAGCCGGCCATCCGGCCAGGAATCCGACCGCGCAGGATGGCGGGCCTTCCCGGTGGGCTCACCGCTGCAGCGCGGGTCGCGGGCAGCGTAGTAGCGGCGATGCTGATCCATCCGTGTCAGCACCGACTGGATCTCGGCGCGCAGGGCCAGGTTCAGTTCGGTCGCGTAGCGGGCGGCGCCAATCCTGAGCAGCCCGGTGAGGGATTGGTGGGCCGTCACCGACAGCACGCTGATCGTCAGCAGTCCGGCCAGCGCCACCGCGCTGAAAGCTATGGCGCGGGCATGATGCCGGGTCAGGCTGTCGTGGACTTCGAGCAGTAGCAGGCGCACCAGCGGCACGATCAGCACGGCGGCAAGTGCGAATGCGCCGAGCAGCCAGGCGTCGAAAGGATCGATGGCGGTGTCCGGAAGATTCCAGTCGCCGACCTCTCGAAAACCGATCAGTACCAGCGGCCGCGCGTCGGCTGTGTCGCCGGCCTGTGTGGCGTCGACCCGGTACAGCGGCGCAGGCAGCGGGTAGGACTTGATGGTCAGTCGGTAACGGGTGTCGCCGATCGAGTGGCGCAACTGCACCACTCCGAATTCGAGCGAACGCTCTCCAGTGACCTGTTGTTCGATCAGTCCGTCGGCGTCGGTCTCGCCGCCGTTGTCCGCAGCCAGGTCGATCTGGCTTTGCCGGATCTCGCTGGCACGTGCCAATTGCAGCAGATGCTGGACGCTGATCGGCCGCGCAACGCCGCTGACCCGTTCACCCCGCTGTGCCGATTGCCGCAGGGCGAGCAACTCCGGCTCTCCGCCGTGGAATGCAATGAGCTCTCCGTCGTGCGTGGACAGGGTCAACAGATCGAATTCACGCAGGTGACGGCCCTCGCGCAGCGCGTGGTCGAGGTCGATCTCGACCACCGCCCGTGTGCGCTCACAGAACGTCAGGCCATAGCCACCCTGATCGCGGCTTGGACGCAGGCTCAGGTAACGCGACTGGGCCTGGTGTGGACAATGCACATCGCCGGAACCCGACGCCGCCGCCTGCAGGCCGTCGACATTCAGTGCGGCGCCTTCCTTGGCCGACTGCAGGCCCATGGCGGCGGTCAGCAGGTTGCCGACCCGCTGCTCGGTCTCCGCCAGGCTGCGCGCCGCGCGTTCGCGCTCCTGGCGCAACTGGCCGTTGATGACCGTGAAGAAGTACAGGCCCACCGGCAGCGCGATCAGCACCAGGCCGAGAAAGAAGCGCTCGAGGCGCGAGTGCCTGCGTGATCGGCTGAAGAACGGCCTGCTTTCCCCGCTAGCCTGCGTGCCGCTCATCCCGCCTCCCCGTGGCCGGTCAGCCAGCCCCCCCGATCCGCCGATGATCCCGGCCATCCGGCAAGACTTCAACCGGTGGAATTGTTCCCCGGCGGCAGCTGTTGTCGTCGCGCATTGGCAGACCTGGCCCGGTCGGCATACCTGCCTGCCTGCAGGCCAGAATCATCCCGCCGGTGCTGCACCGTGCCAAAGGGCTCGCGTCCTGAACCCTGGTCGCCCTCCCGGCCGCCGCGGGGAGGGAGACCAAGGGTTCACAGGTTCTGGTACACCGTGGCCTCGAAGCCGAAGAACAGCGGCAGCGACTTGAGGTCCGCGAACGGCAGGATCTGGGTCAGGTATGCACCGGCGATGCCGGTGGTCGGGTCGATCCAGTAATAGCTGTTGCAGATGCCGGCCCACATCATGCTGCCCGGCTTGCGGCCGGTGACGAAGGTCTTCTGGTTGAGCATGAACGCCAGGCCCCAGTTGTGCGGGATTTCCGGTGGCAGCGGCATGTCGTTGATCAGGGTCGGGTCGGCGGATTTGATGCCGCTGATGAGCAGATCGCCGATCTGGTTCTGGCCCATTGCATCGACGGTCTCGGCCAGGAGGATGCGTCCGCCCGGCGAGGCGCCGCGGTTGAGGATCATGCGCATGAACTTGAGGTAGTCGCCCACGGTGCCGTACAGGCAGTGCCCGCCCATGTCGACCTCCGGGGGTTGCGGCAGCACCATGTCGATCGGCGTGGCCGTTCCGTCGGGCTGGCGCGCGTGGATGCTGGCGCGGCGCGCCATCATGTCCGGCTGCATGACCACCGCGGTGTCTTTCATGCCCAGCGGGCCGAGGATGTTCTGTTCGAAGTATTCACCCAGCCGCAGGCCGCTGACTCTCTCGACGATCTGGCCGGCCCAGTCGAGGTTGATGCCGTATTCCCAGCGCTCGCCCGGATCGAACAGCAGCGGTGCGTTCAGGCCGGCGCGAGTGCAGGTGAACGGGCTGGGCGTGCCGGTGACCTCCTCGTATTTCTTGATCTCCGCGCTGGAGAAGGAGTAGCCAAAGCCCGCGGTGTGCGTGAGCAGGTGCTTGAGGGTGATCGCACGACTGGGGGCACGCAGCTTCGGCTTGCCGGCAGCATCGTAGCCCTCCAGCACCTGCACCTCGCCCAGCTCCGGAGCCCACGTCGAGGCCGGAAGCTCGAGTTCGAGCTTGCGCTGCTCGACCAACTGCAGAACCGCCACCGAGGTGATGGCCTTGGTCATCGAGGCGATCAGCCCGACCGTGTCGACCGTCATCGCCTGCGTATCGCCCGCCTTGCGCAGGCCGAACGCGCCCTCGTAGATCGTTTCATCGCGGTTGGTGACCATCGCCACCACACCGGGCACGTCGCCCGCGTCGGTGGCACCTTTCAACAGGGCATCCAGTGCTTGCTTCATCGTCATCAGGAATCTCCTCGACCAGTGTGAATTGCTGGAACAATCAGTGTAGATCGTAGGGGTATGAGCCGCAGGTGGGATCAGGGGCGAACCCGGCCCCCCGGACGGGTGCGTCGTGACCGGGCATTCCGGCCATGGCGCATTCCCGGCACCCGAGATCGGCGCGTGCATCCGGAACAGATGCGAAAACCCGCCGCGCACCTTGCGGCCAAGGCGATCCGCGGCTGCATCGCTCTGGGGTTGAAGTCTTTGCTGGCAGTGCCTCGGAGAATTCGCGGACGGATTCGCAGGGGTCCCGAAACGTCGATCACGCGGCCTACGAAGGTGCCGGCGGCGCCAAAACCCGATCCACGCGACAATGGCGGCTTCGGCGCGCTGGCGCCCCTGCAGTGAACTCCATGTCTTCCGAATCCGCCGCATCCGGCATCCGCTTCCGTGACCTTGCCTTGCCCGAAGCCTTGCTGCGGGCGCTGGACGAGGTCGGCTACGAGTCACCATCGCCAATCCAGGCGCAGACCATTCCGCCGCTGCTGGCCGGTCGCGATGTGCTGGGTCAGGCGCAGACCGGCACCGGCAAGACCGCGGCCTTTGCATTGCCGGCGCTGGCACGGACCGATCTGGCACGCGCTGCACCACAGACCCTGGTGCTGGCACCGACCCGCGAGCTGGCGATCCAGGTCGCCGAGGCGTTCCAGCGCTATGCCATGCATCTGCCGGGTTTTCACGTGCTGCCGATCTACGGCGGCCAGAGCTACGAACCCCAGCTCAAGGGTCTGCGTCGCGGCGTCCATGCGGTGGTCGGCACCCCGGGCCGGGTGGTGGACCACATCAAGCGCGGCACCCTCAAGCTCGATGCGCTGAAGATGCTGGTGCTCGACGAAGCCGACGAGATGCTGCGCATGGGTTTCATCGAGGACGTGGAGTGGGTGCTCACCCAGACCCCGCCGGAGCGCCAGGTGGCGCTGTTTTCGGCCACCATGCCGT
>JAJFJX010000184.1 GCA_021773655.1 Panacagrimonas sp. | reverse complement strand
CGGCGGCCACGGCCGAGGCGTCGAACACCCGCTCCAGGCGTAGGTTCATCCGCGATTTCGGTCATGTACCTGCATTCGGGAATGCTAGCAATTGCTGGCAATTGATGACGCTGCGGCAACTGTTCCGGAAGTTCATCGTGTCGCCGCCATCCGTTTGTCTGTCTGTCGAGGAGCAGACGCGATAGCCCCGGTTGCGGCCCTGCCAGGGTCGAATGCTCAAGCGGGATCAGGGGGTGACATTCGGTCACAGAAAGCGGGTCGCCCAGCGGCTCAGGGCCTCCACGAAGGCCTGTCGCATCGCGACCTGGGTGAACGTGTGATCGGCGTGCGGAAGAAAATGTACGGCCAGCGGCGCGTAGCGGCGCAGGCTCGGAATCGCGTCGGTCAGTTGGCCCCGATAGTTGTAGGCGGACAGCATGTCGCCGGTGAACAGAAAGAACAGGGCGACCTTGCGGTTCATCAGATGATCGAGGTCCCGCGAAAACCCGGACGCCGAGGGCTGTACGAAGAGGTCGGCGTCCTCCCCGCGAATGCCTGCCGGCTCGGCAGCCTGGTCGCGCCGAACCCAGCGGGTCAACGGGTTTGCGATCCGCCTCGGGTCCAGAAGGCGCTCGGACCAGTAGCGCAGCCGGAATCCGGCCGTGGGCCAGGCGTAGTGGTCGATGCAGGCGCTGGCCACGATGCGGGGGTCGGCCAGGCTCAGGCGGTGGACGTCATGGCCGCCCGAGCAGATGCCAACGCCGCCGAAACGACTGGCGATCCCAAGCGAACCCAGGTGGTCCATTGCGGCACGCAGGTCGTCGACCGCGTCGGCTTCGACATCCGGCGGCAGCGGCAGGCTGTCGCCCAGACCCGACAGGTCCATCCGCAGGGTCGGGAATCCGGCTTCCGCCAATGCTCTCGACAAATGCACGTGCAGGCGATTCGGACCACAACGATGGTCCAGGCCCGTGTTGGGGATCAGTAACGCGGTCTTGCGGGCCGGTTCGGACCCGGAATGGGCAAGTATCCCGAAGAGCCGACCGCCAGGGCCAAAGCGAAGTGCTTGTTCCCGGATCATGCAAGCACCGATATCAGGTGAGCGGTGATCTGCCCAAGGGAGGTGGCAGGCATCCAGTGAGTGAAGATCCAGGCGCCATCCTGCCAATGTCCGGCATCGTCGAGTTGCATCTGTGACTCCGACAGGCCTCCACCGTCGGCGTGGTCGAGGCTTCGGTAATCGTGCAACAGCTCGACCGGCGGTGGCGGATCGAGGCGGGTGGCGCGCAGCGCCTGCACCAGACGGGAGTCCATCGGCATGCCCAGCACGTCGCTCTCGTTGCTGCCCAGTTGATAGCGACGAGGACGATAGTGGTTCTTGCGCACGTAATAGGGGGCGTCCAGGCCGTGGACCAGATCGAGCCAGGACTGGCCCGAGGACGGTGCATCCAGGCGCAACAGCCCGGCCGCCGAGCCTCCACGACGCAATGCTTCTGTGGCGATCAGTGCGCCGAGCCGGTGCCCCAGCAGACAGATGGATGTCTGCCCCGTCAGGGTGCGCAGGTGCTGCCCGGCCAGACGGACGTCGTCGATCCAGTCTTCGAGCCGCGCGGCCCCGCTGTATCCGGCCGAATCACCGGTGCAGCGGTAGTCGAAGCGCATGACTTCGAATCCTGCATCGGCCAGGGTTCTGCCCAGCAGGGACAGCGCGCGATACGAGCGCATCGCTTCGATGCCGATCGATGGACAGATCAGGATCGCATGACGCCGGATCGGCTCGCGGGCGGGAAAATGCAGGCCGAAACACCGCTGTTCGTCGTTCCCGAAGTGGAGTGCAAGGGGCAGGATTGGGGCAGGGGTCGTGACCTGCGGCGGTACTCGCGGCGCAATGGACGCGGTCGGGGCGCGGTCGAGCCCGCTTTCATTTCGTTGCCGGTCGATCCGGGCTGCCACGCGCTCCAGCGAGTCCATCATCAGGCTGCGCAGTGGCATGCGGACTCCCAGGGCCTCGTGGATCGCTGCCGCTGCCTGGACGGCGAGCAAGGAGTGACCGCCGAGGTCGATGAACCGGTCCTCGCGCCCGATTCGGTCGCTGCCCAGGACCCTGATCCAGATGTCGGCCACGATGGCTTGTGTGGGGCTCATCGGCGCCAACGGCGCGACCCCGGCTGCAAAGACCGGGCCGGCAGGGGCCCGGACGAAGGGGTCCGGTAGGGATTTGCGGTCCAGCTTTCCATTCGGCAGTCGGGGCAACTGCGCGATCTCCAGGAAATGCTGCGGCAGCATGTAGGCGGGCAGTGATCGTGCCAACGCAGTGCGCAGGTCCTTGCCATCGATCGGCGTGCCGGGGTCGGCCCTCAGCCATGCGACCAGATGCGGATCGTCTGGTGATCGTTCCCGCACGCCACAGACACATTCGTTGATGCCCGGCAGTGCCGTCAGCGCGTGTTCGATCTCTCCCAATTCGATGCGATAGCCACGCAGCTTGACCTGAAAGTCGGAGCGACCGAGGCACTCCAGGTCGCCGCTCGACGTCCAGCGGGCCAGGTCGCCGGTTCTGTACATGCGTGCACCCGGGCGACTGAAAAAGGGGTCGGGCAGGAATCGCTCGGCATCGAGTTCCTCGCGCTCGTGGTAGCCGATCGCCACGCCGGCGCCACCGATCCACAGCTCTCCCACAGCGCCCCGCGGGAGCAGATGGCCCCGGGCGTCGAGCACGTAACAGCGGGTATTGGTGATCGGCTTCCCGATCCGTATCGGGTCCGATGCCGTGCTCACCCGCCACACCGTGGACCAGATCGTGGTCTCGGTCGGGCCATAGAGATTCCACAACTGGGCGACCCTGGGCAGTAATGCACCGGCGAGGTCGCGGGGCAGCGGCTCGCCGCCGCACAGGGCACGAAACCCGGGTCGCCCGACCCAGCCGGCGCAGAGCAGAATCCGCCAGGTCGCTGGCGTGGCCTGCATGACGGTGATGGACTCATCGTGAAGTTGCGTTGCCAGTCGGACGCCGTCGAACGTGGTGTCGCGCTCGGCGATGACCAGCCGCGCACCCTGCACCAGAGGCAGAAACAGCTCCAGGCCGGCAATGTCGAATGAAGGCGTGGTCACCGCAAGCAGGGCATCTTCCGGTCCCAGGCCGGGTTCCCGCGCCATGCTGTCGAGGAAATTGCACAGACTGGCGTGTCCGATGACCACACCCTTTGGCGTTCCCGTGGAGCCCGAGGTGTAGATCATGTAGGCGGCATCGTTTGCCCCGTGCGCCACCGGCTGCGGACGTTGCGCCGCGCAGATTTCTTCGAGCAGGACCGCCTTGCAGGTGGTGCCCAGGCGCGCAGCCAGTGCCCCTTCGGTCACCACCATCGTGGCGTTCGAATCGGCCAGCATGTAGGCAAGGCGATCCTCGGGGAAATCCGGATCCAGTGGGAGATAGGCCGCACCCGTCCTGAGCACGCCGAGCAATGCAGCAGGCAGATCGGGGCCGCGTTCGACGCACACGGCCACGAACTGACCTGGAGCCACGCCCTGTGCCTGCAGCGCCGCGGCGATGGCATCGACCCGCGCCTCCAGCGCGCCGTAGGTCAATCGGGCGCCTCGGTGACAGATCGCGATGCGGTCGGCGCCCGCCTCGGCCTGTGCTGAAAACCGCGCCGGCACGCGGGTCGTATCGATCTTCACGGTCGCGGGATTCAGGCCCGACACCAGGTGCCGGCGCTCCTCGGGCGCAACCAGGTCGAAGTCGTGCAGCCGTCTCGAAGGGTCCTCGCAGGCGGTGGCGAGCAGGGCGAGGTATTGATCGAGCAGGCGTTCGATATCGGCGGCGTCGAAGCGTGCCTCGGCATAGGCGCATTCGATGTGCAGTCGGCTGCCGTCGTCGACGATGTTGAAGAACAGCTCGAAATTCTCGGCCCGGCGCACCAGCGTCGAGTAGGAAACCTGCAGGCCGCGATGGGCGATGTTGTCGTCGCGGACGTCGATGTTGAAAAGGACCGAGATCAGCGGCGGACGGCTGTCGTCCCGCGCCAGCTCGATCTTTGGCAGAAGCGCGCCAAAGGTGATGCCCTGGTGATCGGCGGCATCGAGCACGACCGTTCGGGTCTGTGCGAGGAAATCCCGGAACGGTACGCCCGGAGCGGGTTTGAGACGCAGCGGCAACAGATTCACGCAATGCCCGACCAGTTGGCCCTGCTGATGAAACGACTGCCCGGCGGCGGCCAGGCCGATGATCATGTCTTCGGCGGCGCTCAGCCGGTGCAGCAGCGCACTGAAGCCGGCGAGCAGCAGGGTGACCAGACTCGCGCCGTGCGCCGGTGCGGTTCGTCGCAGCCGTTCTGTCAGGGCCATCGGGATCGGCCGGTCGATCCGGTTGGCCTCGAATCGCCGATGGGCGGGTCGTGGGCGGTCCGAGGGAATGTCGAGCACCGGCGGCGGATCGTTGAGCCGGTCCAGCCAGAAGCGCTCCTGCTCCTGCCCTTCGGCAGCGTCGAGAAAGCCGCGCTCCACCATGGCGTAGTCGGTGTACTTCGGGGCGGCGTCGAGCCGCGCATCGCGCTGGTCCACCCCGGCCGAGTAGAGCTCGCCGAGTTCGGTCAACAGGACCGCAAACGACCAGCCATCGCAGATCAGGTGGTGGGCGACGAACAGCAGGTTGTGGTGCAGCGGATCGCGCCGGACCAGGACCAGATTCAGCAGAGGACCGGCCACCAGATCGAAGCGCCGGCGCATGACGCTTTCGCACAGGTCGTTGAAGGCCCCCGCGTCGGCCAGCTCCAGCACCGGCAGATCCAGGGCGAGGTGCTCCAGGATGCACATCCAGGTGCCGTCCGGGCTGAATGTCATCCGCAGGGATTCGTGACGCTCGATCAGGTGCTGCAGGCTGCGCCGAAGCGCCTCGATGTCGAGCGGTCCGCTCAGGTCCAGATTGATGCCCTCGTTGAAGCCGATGTTGAGGTCCGGGTCCATCGCACAGGCCAGCCAGACTTCACGTTGCGATTCGCTCATCGGCGCAAAGGCGGCCAGGGGCGCGCCTGCGAAGGGGTCGTGTTCCGCGACCGTTGCGGTGCCGCCTTCATCCCTCATCGTCGGGCCTGGTGAAGCTGGCGGTACGTGCCCGGACGCTGCGGATCGGGCACGTACCAGGCCGGATTGCCCGCCTCGTCGCGACCGATTCGCGCACCCGGCTGCGGCGCCTGATACCAGATGGCGCCGGATTGCGGGACCGCAGGTCCCATCACCACCGGTTCCCCGCTGCGACCGAGCAACTGATCGTCCTGCATGCAGCTGATCGCGTCGCGGTAGATGGCGAGCATGCGCTCGAAGATGGCTTCGTCGTGTGTCGTCGTCATCACCGCCAGGCGTCCGTCATGGCTGTGCAGGCCACGTTCGCGCAAGTAGTGATGGAACAGTTCCGCAAAGGGCTCGTCCTGGGTCCACTCGAAGCGATAGATGGAGCTGAAATGCGCCACGCGCATCGGCGCACGAAGCTCGTCGATCAGCGCCCGGATGCGCTCGACGAACCTCGTCACGCGCGCATTGAGTTCGCGTTGCAGGCCGGGGTTGGCCGAGAGGTGCCTGAGCGTGGCGAGCACCGCGGCCATGTTGATGGGGTGGCGCACGAAGGTGCCGGCAAAATAAGTGACGCCGACTTCGGGCACCGAGTCGTCCCCGAACTCCCAGTGACCGCCATCCAGAGCATCCATGAATCTGTCGATGCCGGCCACTGCGCCGATCGGCATGCCGCCGCCAAACACCTTGCCGTAGGTGCCGAGGTCTGCGCGCACGTCGAAATACTCCTGCGCGCCACCGGGGGCACAGCGAAAGCCGGTGATGACCTCATCCATGATCAGGGCGCAGTCCGCTTGCGTGGCGATCTCGCGGCACGCCTGCATGAACGCTCGCGGTTGCAGGTCGGGCCGACGCGACTGCACCGGCTCGATCATGATCGCCGCCAGTTGATCGGCCCGCGCCCGCAGGATCTCCAGTGATCTGGGCTCGCCGTAGTCGAGGATCAGCGTGTTTGCGACGTGCTGGCCCGGGATGCCCCCGGCGGCCGGCAATCCGCGCCCACCGGGACCGGGCCGCACGATCACTTCGTCGTGGATGCCGTGATAATCGCCGGCAAAAGAGGCCACCAGATCCTTGCCGGTGACGGTGCGCGCGCAGCGCACTGCGGCGGAAACCGCCTCGGAACCAGTGTTGCAGAACGCCACGCGTGGCAGGCCGACCATGCGCGTGAATCGCTCCGCCGCCTCGCCGATGAAATCCTGGATCGGGCCGATCTCGTAGCCCTTTTCGAGCTGTTCGCCGATGGCGTCGTTGACGAACTCCGGCCGGTGGCCGAACAGCGTGGCGCCAAAGCCGTTGATGACGTCGATGTACCGGTGACCGTCCACGTCCCACAGATAGGGACCTTCGGAGCGCGTGGTGACGATGGGATAGACGATCTCCTTCCACAGCGGGCGAAAGCCGGACACCGTGCGCGGGTCGGCGAGGTGTCGGCGGTGTTGCTGAGCAGACGCCTTTGAAGCGCCGGTGCGTGCGGTGTAGCGCGCGATCAGGGCGTCCAGCGCCTTGCGCTGCGCAACGGACAGGCCGTCGTCCTTTCTGGTGTGGATGCGCACGCCTGCGCCGAATGCCTTGGCAGGCTTGCTGTCCAGTGCCTGCGCCGGCGTCTGCACGATGGCGCCATCCGGCGAAGGGGCCACCGACACTGCGGCGGCCGTCGCTGCAAGCCTTGGAATATCTGGCGCCAGGTGTCGGGCAAGCGTGCGCAGACTGGTGAATTCTTCCAGCAACTGGCGGAAGCGCAGATTGACCTTGAACGCCGCCTTGAGCTTGGTCGCAACCTGCGTGAGCAGCAGCGAGTCGAAGCCGAGTTCGAGAAAGCTCTTGTCGATCTCCGTCGCACCGATCTCGATGCCGGTGACGTCCGAGAAGATCCTGCTCGCCATCGTCAAGGCAATCGCTTCGGGAGTTTGAGTTTCCTCTGGCCGCGGCGCTGCACCGAGTGGCGAGACTGCCGCAGCCTCAAGCGTTGCGATGGATTGCTCAGCCGCGGCGGAAGGCGACAGCGCTGGCAGTGGCTCGATGTAGTGCCGATCACGAGCAAACGGGTAGGTCGGCAGGCCCAGTTTGATCCGCCTCTGGCCGCCATGGAACCGTGCGGGGTCGGGCTCGATGCCCGCCAGCCACAGTCGGCCGCATGCCTCGGCCATATGCTGGGCGTCATCTGCGCGTTCGGCGCCGGCGTGCGCAAGCGAGGGCACCGCCCCGGCCTGGTGCTGCGCCTTGAGCATCTGACGCACGCTGGTCGAAAGATTCTGGCCGGGTCCACATTCGAGAAACACACGGCCGGGAGTCCCGGCCAGATCCAGGAGGCCGGGCGCGAAGCGCACGGTATTGCGTAGCTGCGCGGCCCAGTACGAAGGGTCTGTAGCCTGTTCCGGCGTGATTGGCCGGCCGGTGAGGCTGGAGTGAAACGGCCTGGCCGGGGTCGAACGCGGATATCCGGCGACGATGGCAGTGAACGGCTCGACGACCGGCTCCATCATCGAGCCATGAAAGGCGTGAGAGGTGTGCAGCACGGTGCTTCCAATGCTCCTGGCGTCCAGATCGGCTTTCAGCGATTCGAGCGCCTGATGCGTTCCGGACAGTACGGTCAGTTGCGGCGAATTGACCGCGGCGATCTCGACGTCGGCCCGGCAAAAACGCCGCGCCTCGTCTTCCGGCAGACGCACGGCGAGCATGCCGCCTGCGGGCATGGACTGCATCAGGCGTGCGCGCCCGGCCAGGATGGCGAGCGCATGCTCCAGTTCGAACACGCCGGCCAGGGTAGCGGCAACGAATTCGCCAACGCTGTGGCCGATCATCGCGGCCGGCTCGAATCCCCGGCTCTGCCACAGCCTCGCGATTGCGTAGGAGATGACGAAGATCGCGGGCTGAGCAAGCTGCGTGCTGCGCAGCATCGCGGCAGCCTGTTCCCGCTGGCCGGATTCGGGGAACAGCGTCTGGCGAAGGTCAAGGTCGAGGAGCGGCCGGAGGATGTCTGCGCAGTGGTCGACCTCGGCACGAAACGAGGACTCCGATGCATACAGTCCGGACCCCATCCCGACGTGCTGCGAACCCTGGCCCGGAAACATGAACACCAGGGAGGGGTGCGGGTGTACGGCCGTGCCGGTGATGGCGCCGGACAGAAGCCTGGCCGCTGCGTCCTCGTGCGAGTGCGCGGCGATCACCGCGCGCCTGTCCAGTCGCGTCCGACCCTGGTCGAGCGTGTAGGCAACGTCGGCCAGGTTCGCGTGCGTATTGCAGCGTAGCCATTCGGCCAGATTCGTACAGGATCGCTGAAGCGCTTGTTCGGTCTTCGCCGACAGGCGCAGGACCTGCAGCGCGCTGCCGGCAGGAGAAGGTTCGCGCAATGGCGCCTCTTCCAGCACGGCGTGGAAATTCGTGCCTCCGAAGCCGAAGGACGAGATGCCGGCTCTCAGCGGGCCTGTGGATGTCCAGGCGGTGCGCTGGCTGTTGACCACGAACGGGCTGGTGTCGAAAGCGCACTCCGGGTTCGGCGTGTGGTAGTTGAGGCTGGCCGGGAGTTCACGGTGCGTCATGGCCAGCGCGGTCTTGATCAGCCCCACGGTGGCAGACGCCGCATCGAGATGCCCGACGTTGGGCTTCACGCTTCCGATGCGGCAGTAGCCGACCTTGTCGGTATGTTCCCGATAGGCCTGTGTCAATGCCGCGACTTCGATCGGATCGCCCAATCGTGTGCCGGTGCCGTGCGCCTCGACATAGGAAATGGTGTCTGCGCCGATGCCTGCGCGTTGCAGGGCGTCGCGGATCACTCCAACCTGACCATCGACGCTGGGCGCCGTGAACGCAACCTTGTCCGAGCCGTCGTTGTTGAGCGCGGTTGCCTTGATGACGGTGTAGATCGTGTCGCCGTCGGCGAGCGCATCATCGAGCCGCTTGAGCACCACGCAGGCAACACCGCCGGTCAATGCCATGCCGGAGCCGTCGGCGTCGAACACCCGGATGTGGCCGTCCCGCGTCAGTGGTCCGTCGTCGACATACGCATGGCCGTGCCGATAGTGCCAGGGAAGACAGGCACCGCCGGCAATGGCTGCGGAGCAGTCTCCGGCCTTGAGCGCCTGGCAGGCCAGATGAATGGCGGTGCCGCTGGACGAGCAGGCGGTCTGAACACCGATGGCGGGTCCGTGCAGGTCGAGCTTGAACGCCACGCGCGTGGCACTGTAATCCTTGTCGCTCGCCAGGACCGAGTGGGTCAGGCCGAACTGGCGGAACTCGGGGCGGGTGACCATCCCGGTCGAAAAATACGTGTTGGGCGCCACGCCGGTGTAGACGCCGATCCTGTGATCGGTGCGATCCAGTGCCAGTCCGGCGTGCTCCAGCGCCGCCCAGGCGCATTCGAGCAGCACCCGCTGCTGCGGATCGATGACCTCGGCCTCGCGCGGCGCGTAGCCGAAGAATCGATGATCGAAGCACTCCGGGTTTGCCATCCAGGCCGTGACGGCAACATGGTCGGGCGAGTCCCAGACCGATTCCGGAAGGCCGCTTTCGATCAGTTCCTCACGGC
>JAJFJX010000183.1 GCA_021773655.1 Panacagrimonas sp. | reverse complement strand
GGGTGGATAGCGGTGGTTGCGTTTGCACTCACGGGTAAGCTTGTGTTCTAGCAGGATAGTCCGCGCTGTGTGCCCGGTGTGATACCCGCAGGCAATTTTCAACAGATCCCATTTGACAACATCACGCTTGTCCATTGAGCCGAAATTGGCGTTTGCATGGACGCGCGTGATTTCTTCGTCGCTGATGATGTCTTGCGGCGGGGCATCTGCAGCGGCGGGCGCGAAACTCTCTGCGTAGGTGGCGGGGAAATGGGTGGGGTCAGTCATTTTTGATGCTCACAATTTTGCCCGTGCTATCAAAGTGGCGACTGGGAATTCCAAGCTCCTCGTCTATGTGGGTCTCCAAGAGTCGCAAAATCTTGTCCCGCGTTTCCTCGGATATGGTCACTTTCATATCGAGCTCGCCTTGCGCGATGATGATTGAAATCGATGGTCGCAAGTTGTCTCTGAAAAGATGGAAGCTTCTAAATTTGTAGTTCATCCCGCTTCTCCCTCTGGCGGCGCCTGTGACAGCATGCCACGGCGTCCTTAAACCAGCGTCCCGCTTTCTTTGCCAATCTCGGCGTCTTTGGTGTCTACTGCCATCTGCACCGACTTGGCCATATCCTCTTTGCCCTCAGAATTCAGCCGCGCCAGGGTTTCCTGGTTCTGCGGCGCGTGCCACAGCCCGTCTAGGTTGCCCGGAGTTTTGGCCAATTCGATGGACTTGATGAAATTAGCAACGAAGCCTTCGGCGTTTTCTGCCTCTACAAACTGGTCCGCTCCAGTTTGTAGAATATAGGGCGCGGCGGCGGGGGTGGCTGCTCGCTGTGTGGCTTCCGATGGCTGAGGCGCTGTCTCATTCAGCGACGGTTCGGCGGCTTGTTCGATCAACGCCGATGCCGTGACTTGCGGCGGGGCATCTGCAGCGGCGGGCGCGAAACTCTCTGCGTAGGCAATGTCTTGCTGTTCTTCCGCCACGCCTATGCCCTTGAGCACGTCTGGGAAAGCGTCGCGCAGGGCCCAAGAGCGGGCGCGGACCTGTAACATTCGTTTCGGGTATTGCTGCCAGGTGCCTTTTTTCGACCACAGCCCGGCTTTCTTGGCGTCGTCTACCGAGAACCGGCGCTCGTAAGGAGAAGCAATCCCCTTGCGCTGTACCCGGCAGACCGCCTCCAGTTTGTCGCCGGATCCCAGAAACGATTCGTTGAAGTCCTCAACCAGACCGGACCCATAGCAGAGCGCCGGCAAGGCGTCGCCCCATAGGCACGGGCGGTTGTTGACCATAGCCATAGACTGCACCGCCTGGAAAGGCGAAAGGCCGATCTCCAGGCCGGCAAAGATCGCCGTCACGACCTTCTGCGGGCTGTCCAGGGACTGTGGCGCCATGCCAGCGCCACAGATCGCTTCGGCCATGCGGAAAGCCTGTTCAGCGTCCTGCGGGATGATGGCGCGGACCTTGCCCCCGGCGATGAGTTGCGGTTTTGGGGCAGTGATGGCGGTTCGGCTGGTCATGACGCTTGTTGCTCCTGCGTTGTCGGTTGTGGCCTGTCGGCCTGGAATTCGCCGGCCTCGTGACGGGCTTCCAACTGGCGTTCGGCCCAGCCCGGCAGATCCACCGTTATGATGTCTTGCGCATAGCCGGGCCATTCGTCCTTGACGAGGCATTCGGCGAAGATTGCCATTGCCTTGCGGTTAAGGATGCGGCCCCAGCCAACAGCCGCGTCTGACGGCTGCGCCACGGTCACGAGATAGGGCGGAGTTTTCTCCTGGAAGACAAAGACAAACGCCGGATTTTCGGCTAGGCCGAGCGCCTTCACGCCATCGATATACCAAGCGGCCTGTTGGGCATAGCCGTAGTTGGTCATGGTCTTTGACACCGCGTCTGGGTGCGCCGATAGCGCCGACTTGTAATCAGTGAATATGACCCCGCCGGCCGCGGGTAGCCAATCCAGGCGGCAGCGCCTCCAGATGTCGAATTCTTCATCTTGCCAAAACAGGCTTTGTTCCGGCGTGCCGTTCATGAACGCAGCCCTGGCGAAGGGGTGTGCGTTGATCGCCTGCAGCATGGCCAGCGCGATTTCATAATCGACCTTCTTGACGATGGTAAGCCCGGCTTCTTCTTGCTCTGCTCTCCATGTCTTGCCGATCTTGGTCCGGTTGTTCTGGTCGTCGGGCTCAACCACGAACGATTTCATTTGCTTCTCTAGAAGCAGTTCATGGAAGCAGCGGCCAAAAACCTTCGCCGGCGTGTCCGATTGGTCAGGGTTGTCACGGTCCCACTTGAACTTTGCCGGGCACTCGCTAAGCAAGCGTTTGGCGCCGGACGACGAAAGCGACGGTGTGGGGCAGGGGTCCGCGTGGTAAACGTCGGCGGGCATCGAATACACGCCCGGGCCGGCCATTGTCTCCATCTTCGCTCTCTCGTAGGCGGGGGTCATGGCTCTTTCCCTTCGGCCTTGGCGAGGGTGTCCTTGATAATCTTGGAGAGGGGAATCAGTTCATCGTGTGTGACCAGGGTCTGGTCTTCGATGTGCCCCGTTCGGAGGCCCTTCGCCACGATGAGCAGTGCGTTGCGCATGTCCCAGGAAGCGGCCAGGAGGTGGGCGTTATCGACGTGATCGCCGTGCACTTTGTCGCTTCCATAGAATGGCTCGACGGTGGCAATGATCGGCGCTGTGCCGCGTTCACCGGCCCCGATGCTGCCGTATTTATTGACGCGGTAAGGCCCTTCCGTCGCTTTCGTCATGGCTCTTGCTCCTGATGTGTTGCCTGCCGGTCGATTGCGCTGACAAAGCCCAGCCATGCGCCCGTGACGAGCAAGCCGGAGATCAGCGCCCACGCGAGAACGCGGCCTATCACCACATCACCCACTGAACGTATGCCGACAGCAGCGCCATTGTGACGACGGCGGGGATGGCGAGGGCGGTCATGGCTGGCTCTTCTTTGTGATCTCTTCCAGCCGTGCAATCCGGTCGATCAGTATGCCCATATCTTTCGAGCTTTTCTTTTTGTGGGCCATTAACCTGTCATCTAAAAGGCGGACAGACCTAATGATGCGGACGAAGTCGATTTTCGTTGGTGTCTCTTCGCAGGTCATGGCTTCTTCGCCTCCGCGATGGCTTGGCGGGCTCGGAAGCAATCGGCCACTGTGATGCCGTGGGCGACTAGATGGTGGTCTTGATCCATCGCGTCCAATTCCTCCGTCGTGAAAAACTGTTCCGTGATGTCCGCATGATCGGCTAAAGGCTTCAACGCCTCCAGCAGCCTCGCCTTGTCGGCCTTCAGGCGGTCGCGCTCGGCGGCGGTCGCGGGGGCGGCGGCTATGAGGGCGGCGCGCTCTTTCGTTGTGTAGATAAAGCCCCCATCGCTCACTTCGGCGACCAAATCCCCATCGCCAAATAGCCGGCCTGCGCGGACAAAATCGCCACGCTGGTCAGACTGGTTTGCGTTAATCCAGCACCATTGTTCTGGCGTGCGCCCGCTATCCAAGCAGTGGCCGCAGTACCCCTTGTTGATTTCGTCGCTGCCGACGAGCGGCGCGTTGCAGCCTAGACAGACTTCGTGCTGCGCGCTCATGACGGCAACCGCGACGGTGCGCTTAGGTTGGCAATGCGGGCCTGTGTGATCAACTCACGCGCCGCGGCGGTGCTGTGGGCCATGTAGTGCGCGCGCCATTCCGGGGACACCTTGGCAATCCATTTGCGGGTTTGCGCGGCCATACGCAGCTTGGCGGCGGCCTTGCGGCGGGGGTTGGCGTTCGCGGCTCTCCAGCACAGGCTGGCCATGATATTGCGGATGTGGCGCGGGCGGTGGGTCATTGGTTCCACCAAGAAGCGAACGCTCCAGCTACACTAGCTTGCCAATCGCAGGCCGGGTGAACGATTTCAAACCCGCACGCAAACCAAATTGCCGCCCACGCAAGTCCGCCCCAAAATAAGACGAACCCTAGCCCGCCGATTAGGGCTGTAAAGCCGGCTAGTGCCATTAGAGGTAAGGTCTTCATCGGTCGTTCCCCTTTGTTGTGATGATCCAAACATAGTGCATAAATGCGACCGGCGCAAGATATTTCTTCGACACGATGCATTTTTATCTTGCATCCTGTGAATGGTTCCCCTATTGTATGACGATGGAAGACGCCTTCAAAACGATGCGGCGGCGTGGAAAGCAGTTTCAGCAAGGCAGGGCCGGGTGGCTGGCGAGACACGCACGGTGGATATCCGCAGGCAAGCACGCGGGCACTGGGTAGAGGTCACTGACCCGGATCGGCAGCAGCCGGTTAAACGTTAATT
>JAJFJX010000182.1 GCA_021773655.1 Panacagrimonas sp. | reverse complement strand
GCGGGTCTCGTGGGTCTTGCGGCGCAGCGAATCGGACTGCACGCGCAGCGCTGCCAGGGTCTTCTGCGAGGCCTCCAGCGCCTCGCGTGTGGCGGCGACCTCGTCGGCCAGCGCCCGGCTGCGGCCGGAGGTCTGTTCGGCAATCTGCCGTAGTTGCGCCTCGCGACTGATCAGTTCCTCGGTGGTCTGCTCGCGGATGCTGGGCTCGGCCGACTTGCTCAGCAGCAGCAGCAGCACGATGGCGCCGAATCCGCAGGAGATCACGTCCAGGAAGGACAGGCCGAACACTTCCACTTCACGGCGCCTGCGCGTGCTCATGGCCAGTCTGGCGAGGGTTCCAGGAACGCGCCCCCCGACAGGCGCGCAAGTTGCCAGAACGCGCTGGCGGCGCGCGGGTCGCCCTCCATCGGCATCAGGATCACGTTTAGCGGCACGCCGCGAGGCAAGCGCTGCGCCGCCTCGTTGAACAGGGCCTGGCGCTGCGGACCGCTGACCACGCCGCCGCGGATGCGGGCGCCCTGGGTGGGCAGGCCGTCGGTGATCAGGATGATGTTGTCCGGCGCCGGTTGCAGCGCCGCCGCTGCGACGAACGCGCGGGTCAGGCTGGTGCCGCCGGCCGGGGTGTGTTCGCGCAGCGCGCGCATCGCCGCGTTCAGGCCGCGGCCCTGGTCGCTGGCCAGCCAGCCACCGCTGCCGGTGGCGGGGCGCACGTCCTCGGCAAACAGAAGCAGCTGGAACTGACCGTCGGCCGGCATCTGCGCGGTGATCCAGTTCACCGTCTCCACGGTGCGTCGCCACTTGGGCGCGCCGCGACGGGTGGCCGGGTCCATGTTGCGGCGGCGGATGGCGCCGACGATGGTCGGGTCGAGCATGCTGGCCGAGGCGTCGACCAGAATCAGCACGCGGCGCCCGCCCACGCTCAGGCCGGTCAGGTACTGGCGCTGGCCTTCTCCGCGCACCGCGCGGGTGGCGTTGGCGCCGGCGTCCTCGGCGGCCGCGCGCATGGCCTGCACCTTCGATTCGAGCGCCAGCAGTTCCTGCTGCAGGCGCTGGATCTCGGCCTCGCGCTCGGTGGCACTGTCCTGGCCCTGCGGCATCGAGGCCAGCAGAGTGCGGATCTGCTCTCGCAGGCGCTGTGCCTCGGCGTCGGCGGTCTGGGTCCGATCCTGGTCCCGGCGCAGCGCGGCCTCCTGGCTGAGCAGTTCCTGGCGCGCGTCCAGAACCTGCTCCTGCAATGCATCGACTCGGGTGAGGAGGTCGTGATTGCTGTCCAGGTCGCGGTCGATGCGGGCGTGATCGACCAGCATGAACAGCAGGATCGCAGCACCGAAGCCGCAGGAGATCACGTCCAGGAATGACAGCCCGAAGACGGCGACGTCGCGACGGCGTCTGCGCATGGCCGGTCGCCTCGGCTCAGCCGTCGCGGTCCTGCAGGACCACGATCAGGCGCAGGTCCTGGCCTTCGCAGGTGAGGCGGTCGCCGCTGCGCAGCAACTGGCGGGACTCGGCCTCGGTACCGTTGACGCGAACCGGCGAACGGTGGGCATCGAGCAGCACCGGGCCCTCGGCTTCGGTCCGCAGCAGGCCGGGCGCACCAGGCAGCCAGGCGGCCAGCGCCTGCACCTGGCCGGAAGCCGGCAGCGCGCGCGCCTGATGGCCGATCAGCGCATGGGTAGGGGTCGCGGCCACGCGCACGGTCGTGGCCGTGGCCTGCGCCTGCACTGCGACGCGCCGCGGCAGGCGGTTGACCCAGGGCAGTTCGGTGCTGTCGGTGCAGATCAGTGCCTGGTGCGCGCCGGCGCCGCGCGCCACCGCCGTCACGTCCAGAACCTGGGCATCGTCGAGCATCTCGACCAGGCCCGGCAGCAGGGCGGCGCGATCACTCAGCAGCACGCTGGCAGCGGGTGCATGCCCGGCCTGCGCCGCGGCGCTGTGGATGGCCTGCACCAGCACGCGCAGACGCTCGGCGAGCACCGCCTGAAGCGCTTCGCGGCCCAGGCCGACGCGGTGGGTGCGCCCGCCGGTGTCCAGCTCCAGCACCGTCTGTGCGTTGGCCGCCAGGTCCGCCATCCACGCCGGCAGGCGGTCGTAGAGGGCCTGCTCGGTGGTGGCGCTGTGCAGTGGATCGAAACGGGCGTGGCGCACGAAGACTTCGGCGACGGTGGCGGCGCAGCGATCCTGCAGCGCAATCATGCCGGGCTTGAGTTCCTGCATCCGCTCGCAGCCCAGCGCGGCTTCGCCACCGAGCACGCTGAGCAGGATACGGTGGCGCTGCACGTCGACGTGCACGCAGCCGGTGCCGACCACCACCGTGCTTGCAGCGGCCACCGCGCTGTCCACCAGGCCCACCGCGCGCGCGCCGAGCGCCTGCAGGATGCCGAGCAGGACCCCGAGCTGGGCCGGGCTGAAACTGGCCGGCGCGGCCAGCAGCAGCGGCAGCTCGGTCAGCGCCGCGCCCATCGCCCCGAGCTGGGCATGGGCCAGGTCGGCGGCGCTGCGCGCCTCGCCCAGCGGCGGCGTCAGGGGGCAGTCCAGCGCGTACCAGTAGCGATCATTGGCGCGCCGCGGGTCCAGCCGCTGGCGCGCCTGCGCCGGGTCGCCGGTGAGCAGGTGACGGCCGTCCAGGGCTGCGCAGCCCGGACTGTCCAGCAGCAGGGTGTCGCCCTCGAACAGGCGCAGGCCGATGTCGTTGAGTTCCAGAATCCTGAGTTCCTGGACCCTCATTTCCTGGGCCCTCATCGTTCGCCCGGCGCCTGAAGGTTCTGGATCAGCGTGCGCTGGCACTGGGCTTGCGCGTCGAGCACCAGGCGTTCCTGCAACTGCTGGAGCTGGTAGAGCAGGAACATCAGCACCATCGACAGCAGCAGGGCCACCAGCGTCGAGTTGAACGCGGTGCCCAGGCTTTCGGTGACGCCGGCCAGGTCGCCTTCCAGCGCGCGGTTGGCCTGGCCCATGGCCTGGCCGATGCCGCGCACGGTGCCGATGAAGCCGATCGAGGGGATCGCCCAGGCGATGTAGCGCACCAGCGACAGTTCCGAATCCAGCCGGTCGCCGTAGGACTGGGTGGCGCGGCCGACCTCGTCGGAGACGTCCTGGATGTTGCGGGTGGTGCGGAAGCGGTTGAGCGCGGTCAATTGCAGGTGCGGAAGCAGGCGGTCGCGGTCCTCGGCCGGCAGCGCCTCCAGCGCGCGCGCATGACCGCGGGCATCTTCGGGCAGGATGCTCTCGCCGTCGGCGATGGCCACCAGGTTGGCGTCGAACAGCGCCCGCTCGCGGCCCAGGCTGCGGAATTTCCAGCCCATGATGGCCAGTCCCCAAAGGGTGAGGATGACGCCCAGTTCCTGCTCGTAGTCCTTGAGGATCACCCACACGCTGGGTTCGTTGACGTACTGCGGGTCGGCCTGCACCGCCAGTTGCTGGGCCTCCAGCACCGCTGTCGCGCGCGGCCGGATCAGCGCCAGGTAGGCGGCGTGAACCAGGATGGCCGCCAGCACCAGGGCAAAGATCTGGTAGACGAACTCGAACGGGACGTGTCGGCGCATGGCGGCTCAGATGTCGGCAGGGAAGTCCACTTCCTGATCGGGCGAGACCTCTTCGGAAGGACGGAAGCTGTTCCGCGCGGGCGGGGTCGGGGTCGGAGTTTGGCTTTGGGAGCGGTCTGACTGGTGATCGGTGCCGGGCGACGACCCCGACCCGTCCTGCGGCTGCGCCGGCGTGGTGTCCTGGGCCAGGGCGGAGCCGGCGCCGGTCAGGAACAGCTCTGCGCACAGGACCAGCACCGCGGCGGACCGGATCGAGACCTTCATTGCGCGTAGCGTGCCACGCGAAAGCCGAGGTCGGGCCGCGGCTGGCTGCCGAAGTCGCGATAGGCCAGGCGCAGTTCCACCAGGCTGCCGTGCATCCAGCTCGAACCCCGGATCACCCGCGCCGAGCCACCGTCCGGACCGAAGGGGTCGTCGACCTCCTTGGGGTCGATGGCCAGCGCCGTGACGTGGGCGTCGTGGACCCATTCGGCGACATTGCCTCCCAGGTCGAACAGCCCCAGCGCGTTGGGCTTGAAACTGCCCACCGGGCTGGCGGCCGGGTGGCCGTCGGTGTAGCCGTCCAGAACCTGCCCGGCGATGCCTTCGGCCGAGGTGTCGGCAAAGTTGCCGGCGCCGGCCGGCGGCGGGAAGGCCGCACCCCAGGGATAGCGCAGCGGGTTCTTGCCGCCGGCGTAGCGCGCCGCCCAGGCCCACTCGGCCTCGGAGGGCAGCCGGTAGCCGGTGGTGTAGGGCCTGACCAGCGCAAAACCCTCGTCGCGGCGTTCATAGGCCGGTGTCAGGCCGTCCTGCTTGGACAGCCAGTTGCAGTAGCGCACCGCATCTTCCCAGCTCACCCGCGCTGCCGGCTGGCGATCGTTGTCCAGCGTGCTGCGGCGGATGATGCCGGAGCTGTGAGCGGCGGCGTAGCGCCGGTACTGCGCGTTGCTGACCTCGGTGGTGCCCAGGTAGAAGGCGCGGGTGAGGCGCACTGGCCGCAACGCTTCGTTGGCCTGTCGGCCCTGGGTGCCGCGCGCGCTGCCCAGGGTCAGGCGGCCGGGCTGGATCAGCACCAGCTCCGGCCCGCCGGCGCTGGTGATGCGGGCCGGATTGCGGGCCGCCGCGGCCGCGGCGTTGCTGAGCAGGTGGACCTGGACGCGCTGTTCAAAGCCGGGACGCGGCGTGACGCTGCCGGTCCAGTCCTGGTAGCCGTCGCGACTGGCCTGAATGCGGTGGGCCACGGCGGTCAGCTGCAGCTCCCGGGTCCCGGCCGCCAGCGGCTTGCCGTCGATGCTCACCCGCGCGTCGGCGGGCTGCACCTCCAGCCGCACGGTGCCGAGGATGGGCTGCAGGCGCAGCTCCAGGCGCTCGTCGCTGTTGGCGGCGATGCGGTAGTCCCGCTGCAGGGTCTGGTGGCCCGGTGCAGACAGTGACAGCCGATGCTCGCGCCCGGGCTCCAGCAGCAGGTCCAACGGCGTGTTGCCGGCAAAGCGCTCGCCGACACTGACCGCCGCGCCGGCAGGCGTGCTGACAACGCGCAGCCGGCCGCGGGCCGGTTCGAGCCGGATCTCGGGCAGCGCCAGGGCTTCGCCGGCGGTGAGGTTGATGCGGTCCTTCCAGGGCGCGTAGCCGGCCAGGCTCAGGGAAATCTCGTGGGCGCCGGCGCCGACCTCGACCGTCTGCGGGGTCACGCCGGATTCCACGCCGTCGATCAGGATGGTCGCGCCCGGCGGTTGCGAACGCAGCGACACCGGCGCCCATCCCGGTTCAAGCTGCACCAGCAGGGTCTGTTCGACACCGCCGCCTTCGATCTGCAGGCGCGCTTCGTAGGCCTGGCAGCGCGGAGCGCGCAGCATCAGGGCGTATTCACCGGCCGGCAGTTCCAGCGCCTCCAGTGGTGTGCTGCCGCGCGCGTTGCCGTCGATGAACACTTCTGCCGCCGGCGTCGATACCAGGCGCAGGCGTCCGGGCAGGCGCTTCATCGAATATTCGAACCGCTGCTCGCGGGCCGGACCGACCGTGAACCCGGCTTCCAGCGGGTGATGGCCCTCGGCCGTGGCCCGCAGCCGGTAGTCGCCGGGCAGCAGCAGGAAACCGCTGCCCATTGCAAAGCCGATACCGCCATCGAGGTCCAGCGTCGCGCTCTGCGGGTCGACTCGCACCTGCACCGAGCGCGCCAGCACAAAGAACACCAGCGCCACCAGCGCGAACACGCCCAGTGCGCCGAGCGCGATCCAGGACCGCGCGGGCCAGCGGCCACCGCCGCGGTGTCCCGGGGGTTGTGCCGGCTGGTAGGGCACCGCGGCGATGCGCGGCACCGACGCATGGCCGGATGCACCGACCTTCGATTCCGGGTGCTCGCTCACAGGGCCTCCGTGCAACGGATCTCGACCCGGGTCGGCCCGCCGCCGGCCGCCACCTCGAACTCGCGGCGCACGTCGATGTAGCCGGGACGACTGCCGAGGGCGACATAGCGGCCGGGTCGCAGTCGGGTCTGGTGCTGCATGAAGCGGCCCAGCGACCCGACGCGGTAGAGCGTGACCTGCGTCTGTCCGTCGGACACCAGCTCCACCATCACCGGCTGCGCCGCGGCGTCGCGCGCCTGTTCCAGCGCCGCGATCTGTTCACGCAGCCGCGGACCGGCGACGTCGATCCGGCGCGCCTGCGCCAGCACCGCCTCGGCTTCGGCCAGCACCGCGGCGCTGTGCAGACGCTGCGGCTGGTCGATCAGGGCCTGCAGGCGGGCATCGAGTTCTGCGCGTGGCCGCGCCGTCTGCAGGCCCTGGTCGGCAAAGACCAGGCTGGCATCGAGCTGCAGCGCTTTTAGGTAGCCGTCGACCGCCGCGGCCCAGTTCTCGTCGACGACCGCAGCCTGTGCCTGTTGGCGCAGGCTGCGGATCTGCTGCTCGCGCCGGGCCTGCGCCAGACGCTCGGTGGGACCCGCAAGCGCCGGATCCTGTGCGCGCAACCCGCGCGCCCGGGCCAGCGCGGCGGCGGCGGTGTCGAGTTGTCCGGCGTCCAGCGCCTGCAGTGCCTGCGCCAGATGAAGGCTGAATGCCTGGGCTGCGATGCCGGCATCGAGCCGGCTCAACGCCTGTGCGGCTTCGCGGTCGAGTGAATCGAGCGCCAGCGCCTCGCGCACGGCGGCGCGGGCGCCGGGCAGGTCGCCGGCCTGTTGCAGGCGGAACGCGGTGTCCAGACGGGCGCGCACCTGATCGTGATTGGCCACCCGCTGCAGGCCGCGCAGCGCGTCGGCATGGCCGGCTTGGAGCTTCAGCGCCAGTTCGAAGGCGGCGCTTGCGTCCTGCAGTCGGCCGGCCTGCAACGCCGCTTCGCCGGTCTGCAGCGCGGACTGCAGGCGCTGCGGGACGCTGTCGACAAGTTCGCGCAGGGCATCGGCGGCGGCCTGCCATGCGCGGTCTGCGGCAGCGTA
>JAJFJX010000181.1 GCA_021773655.1 Panacagrimonas sp. | reverse complement strand
CCCACCTAATCGCTGCCAGCACGGTCCCGGTTACGTTGGAATACAACGGCAAGAGTTACGTGTTCCCGGTTGATGACTCCGGGGTTGTGCGGGCCACGCTCGACGGGTGCCAGACCTCGGGCAGATAGCATACAGCCGTCGTCTTTAGGCCGCCCGCCCCGCCAATCCACCAGCCAAGCGATTCTGATCCGCAGCCTTAGCCGTCTTTTTCAGCGGGCGTTCGAGGGTTTCTGTTTGCTCGCCGATGGCGACCTCAAAACGTCGCGACATCCGATCAAGCGCCGCCTCAACGCGCTCGAGTGCACGTACCGTTTCCCGTGACCCACCACCGGCGCCATTCGGGACCACTTGGCCGTTCTGGTTTGGCACGAAGACTTCGGGCCCGGCTTCGCCGACGATAAATGGCCGGCCAGCTTGCACGGGGCCGCCGTCGCGCCGGCCGGGCGCGTTGATGAACGGCAGGTTTGGATTGAGGTTACCGATGGCGTTCTGGCGACCTTGAAAGGCATCAACCGACGATCCAACGCCGGACACCAGTTCGGTCGCAGGATCGAGGAATGCGTCGCGAACCGACGGGCCAAGACCACGCGCGACAAGGTCCAATGTTCTCTGCGCTCCGCCGCGACCCCCGGTATTGCCAAGCTGAGCGGGCGCGGTCACACCGCCGCCGCTTCCGCCGAAGCCGCCGCCTTGACCCGTATCCCCCTGGCCAAACCGATTACTACCAGCAAAGGTATTGGCCTCACCCGCAAATATCGGATCGCTCCGAGTAAGCGGCTGCAATTCAACGCCCAGGAAATTTGACACGGACTCGTTGAACCGAGCGACTCTTTCTATCGTACCCCCGAGGTCGCCGAGAATGGCGGCAGCTGCTGCTACCGGGGTGCCCTGGAACATAAAGCCGATGAGTTTGGTGATTCCTTGAAAACCCTCTCTTGCAAAATTCAGGCGGCGTTGTTCGAGTATATCTTCTAAGACAAACGGCACACCGGAGCTATTGCGCAAGATGTCGTCGCCGAATACGTCACCAGTTCCCCCGCCGCTCGTCGTCAACTCGCCAGACGGCAGTGTATTGATATTTTGTGACGGTACTGATTGGCCCGTTGTGCTCGCGCCAAATGTGGTTGGGGTGATGCCGCCTTCCATAAATCCAGGGACGCGATTGTCGTTAATCGCCTCAAGCACTGGCCGGAATTTCTTGGTCGCCGCAGCATTCACAACAAATTCCTCAGTTGAGAGCAACGCTGGAATTGAGTCCGATGTCGGCGTCCCTGGGCCGGTAACAAAGCCACCCCCGGCCAGCCTTTGCACGTTGCTGCCAGCAGCCACCGCGTCGCCGACATGACCGCCACTAGCAAAGCCAAAAAAGCTAGCGACACGACCGATGCCGGTCTTGACCGCCCCGAAAATTCCGGTGGCGACGGCGTTGATGGCACCACCGATGGCGTTGCCGATACCGGGACCGGAAATGCCCTGCAAGCCGCTTACAACACCGGAGAAGAAGCCGTTAAATCGGCCGCCTGCGTCGAGCAGGAAATCGCGGATGCTCACACCGACCCGCTGGAATGTGTCGATCAGGAACGTGCCGGCAGTACCGGCGAGAGCAGTCAACCGGCCAAAGAACGTCGTCGAGGAAGCGGTTTTCGCCGCATCGCCAATGAGGTGGGAGTTGGTGGTCGCGGCAGTAGCGGCTTGCTGCACCGCAGATGTGGCGTCGGCGCCCTCCTGCGTGCCACGGAAGAAGTCGAGTACGCTCGTACCCATCGTTTGCAGGCTGCCGAGTAGGGTCGTCTGCGTCGCCTGGATCGCTTGGCTTTGGACGTCGGCGGTCTGTTGGGCGCCTGCTTGCGTGGATGTGAAGAAACCTGCCAGGGCGCTCTCCCCTTGGCCGACAAAGGCAATCAGTTCTTGAGCAAAGAAGCGGGACGCCAGCTCGCGCAACGACCCAAAGAAATCCTCGGCGTTTATCTTGCCGGTGTTGAAGAATTCGGTGAGGCTATCCTCCATCGTCTTGAAACCGCCGCTGACCAGCGTCGCCGCTCGATCAGAGAGCGTTCCAAGGCTCTCAAAGTATTCCTCGGCGCCGCGCTGCGCGCCGGCGAAGAACGCCTCCTGCGCCCCAATCTCACCATTCAACTCGGCAAGCCTGAAACGTGCCTCATCGCTGCTCTGACCAATGAGGCTGAGCGCGCTCTCGTACTCCGCTGAGTTGCGGATACCTTCGTCGGTCACGGAATTCAGGAGTTCTTGCTGGCGCTCAAGATCTCGTATTTGCAAGCCCAGCTTATCGGTGGCTGTACCGGATGAAGAGATAATGCTTTCGAGGTCACTCATGGTGACGCCCAACGTTTCAACGCCCCTTTGAGCGTCCTCTACCTCGGCCTGCAACTCGATTAGGCCCGCATTGTATTCATCGGTGGCGCGCAACGCCGGAGTAGACGCATCTACATAGTTGTTCAGGGCATCGACGGCGCGGTTCAGACCCGCTTGGTAGTTGTCTATAATGCTGTCCGAGCGCTCCAGCTCTCGGTTATATGCGTTGGTCCCAGAAATGATGTCCTGAAGCTCAAGCTTAGCAATCGCCGCGGCCTGGTCCTTCAAGGCATCGTTTAGAACAAAAACCTTTGGGCCAGCCTTATCCGCCTCTTCCGCAAGGTTGGCGATCAAATCGGCAATCCAAACATCACTTTTGGCCTGCCTAGCGATACCGGCTATTGAGTCGTCGAGTTTCTCAATAGCCGCCGCGGTTGCCACTGATTTTTCAAGAACCACCGCCTCGGCATCAGCCAGATCGGCGAATTCGACGACTAGCCCACCGACTGGCGTAAAGATATCCAACACGCCGCTTCTGAGTTTCTCAAGCTCCGATATTGGGTCTGAACCAAGAGCAACGATGCTGTCTCTCAATGCGTCCATTTCGACAGCCAGGGACGCCGCTTCTTCTTGCTGAGTGATCAGCTTTGACACAAGATCCTGTTTGATATTGTTGCCCTGGGCGACTGTCAGGTCTTCTGTCGCGGTCCGCACATCTTCAATGGTCGCCGCAAGATCACGGGCTTCGTCCCGTGTCGATTCCATCTCTGAGCGCCAAGTGATGAACCGATCTATGCCGATCCCCAGTGCAACGACGAATGCGCCAATACCAGTCGCAACCAGGGCGCGAGAGAATGAAATTGTCGCCACCCGCGCTGCGATCACCGACGCCCGATAGGCAACGAACGTGGCCGTGGCCGCGATCACCACTGAACCCAGCAATTGCATTTGATCAGCTAGTTCATTGAGGTTGGTGACTTGCTCCGCCGTCAGTTGGTTGGCCTCGGCAAATTCCTCCCCCAGTCCGTTCCAGATCGAAATCACGCCGGCGGCGGCGTTGAACGCATTGGTTAGGCCGCCGAGAAGGCCCGCGTCACCAAGCTGTAGGATCGTCTCGTTGACGGCCGACAAGAATGCCTTGAACGCCCCCACCAGTGTGTCGCCCATGATCTGAGCCATCGCGGCACCACTGCCTTCGGCCTCGTCGAGCTTGGCATTCAGATCAGTGATCGATGGGATACCGGACCGGATGGCATTGAAAGCCGTGCCGCCACGATCGCCGAATAGTTTGAAGGCAAGGCCAGTCTCACCGGTGCGCTGCTCAGTCTCCGCAATCCGCTCGTTGAGGAGCGCAAGGACAGGCGTAAGTCCGTTGGTTGTCACGTTGACGTCTTGGAGCGTTAGCCCCATCAAGCTCAACGCGTCACCCGCCGGACCAGCATCATCGGTCAACGCCAGCAGCATTCGCCGAAAACCGGTGCCAGCGAGCGTTCCTTGTAAACCAGCGTCACTCAAATTGCCTATGACGGCGGTGGTCTCCTCGAGAGTGACGCCAAAGCTGGCAGCAACCGGCGCGGCCAGCTTCAAAGCCTCACCCAGTTGCGAAACACTGGTGTTTGAGTTCGCCTGCGCGACGGCAAGAACATCCGAAACGCGAGCCATCTCAGATGCCTCAAGGCGGAACCCCTTCAGCACATTCGATGCGATATCAGCCGCTCGGCCGAGATCCAGAGAACCAGCTTGGGCTAGTTGCAAGGTGCCAGGCAAGGCGCTGATCGACTCCGACGCTTCTAGGCCGGCGAGGCTTAGAAACTTGAGTCCCTCAGCAGCCTGAGTGGCTGTAAAAATTGTGGTGGCACCGAGTGTGCGAGCCGTCTTTTCGAGATCCCGAAACTGTTGTTCAGTGGCCCCGGATACCGCCCGGACGGAAGCCATGTTCTGCTCAAACGATGCCAGGCTTCGGATAGCTGCGTTCAACCCCAACGCGGCGCCAATCGTGGCGACGGTTGCCCGCAGTCGTCCTGCGGTGCCAATAACCGACCCTGTGGACTTACCAAGACCCGTCATGGCCTTTGTTGTCTTCCCGACCGAGGTGGCAGCCGACTTCGCGCTTGTCCCGAGGGACGTCACTTCGCGCCCTACGACCCGGACGCCCGCTGACTGCTTGCCAACCTGGCCGAGCTGCGTGTTCATGTTCGCAGCGCTCTTCTCGACCTGCGCGCCGGCGGCACCAATGGACCGGATTTCTCTCTTAACCGGACCGGCGTTGGTGATCCGCGCGGCGACTACAAGGGGTTCGACAGCACCAGCCATTTGCG
>JAJFJX010000019.1 GCA_021773655.1 Panacagrimonas sp. | reverse complement strand
GGTCGCAACGCCATCGTCTAAGCCGCGTCGCCGCGTGCCGCCGGGCCGCCAAGTTCACGCCGCCGTCGCATGGCTCGAGCCTCACGGTTCCCATCCCAACTGCTTCGATACCGCGGTCGTCGCATCAAGTAACGCGGGCGCAAAACCAATCAGCAGATCGCGCTTAATCCGGCTCATCGGCGCCGAAATGCTGACCGAACCTTCGACGTGGCCGGTGCCGTTGAAAATCGGCGCCCCAATACAGTGGATTCCGGGCTCGTTTTCCTCCGCGTCGACCGCATAACCGCGTTCCCGGGCCACTGCCAGTTCCTCTTCCAACGCATCGATGCTGGTGATCGAGTGCCGCGTTCGCGCCGTCAAATCACGCCCGTCCAGCAATCGCGACCGCTCGTCGCCGGGAAGGAAGGCCAGTATGCTCTTGGCAATTCCCGACGAATGCAGCGGTGCTACCGCGCCGATCCGCGAATACATGCGCACGCCGTGCTTCGCCTCCACCTTGTCGATGTACGTCACCTCGTCGCCCTCCAGCGTCCCCAGGTGAATGGTCTCCTGCGTCGCTTCGTTCAACGTCACCATGAACGGCCGCGCGACGGACCTGAGGTCGATGGCTTCCAGCGCCTGAAAGCCGACACGGATGACCGTCGCGCCGATCCGATAACGGTGATCCGGCAGCTCAAAAACAAACCCTTGATCCCGCAACGTATGCAGCAGCCGCAGCGCCGTTGAGTGATGAACGCCGAGGAACGTCGCGATTTCCCCAATCCGCCGCGGTTCGCTCGCGACAAACCTCAGGATCTTCAAGGCCCGGCTCAGGGTCTGGCTCATGCGCGCAAGCTCGCTGGGGCCGGTCCGATCACGGCAACGGATCGCCCTGGTCTACAGTAGGCTGTCACAGATGGCCGTCCAGTTCACTCTTCGGAATACGCAGCGTAAGTGCATATTACGAAGAAATCAACCTGCTGGAGGACAGCACACCCCACCTTTGTAGCACAATCCGGCCATCGTGACTGTGCATCTTACGCACTACAAATGCACATATCGATTGATCAATCGACATCCCCGCGTCGGCGAGCTAGACTACTGGCACGACTAGACTAGGCGAAGCGGCTTTACGGCCCGCCGCTCTGGCGGAGCTGGCGCGCGCCAACCGGGGAACCAGGATCGATGCAGCAACGCGATTTGGGTGGCGGCCTACGCAGTTCCGCACTTGGCCTCGGTTGCATGAGCATGTCAGGCCAGTATGGCGCCCACGACGATGCGGAGTCACAGGCCACCCTGCTGCGCGCCCTCGACGTCGGCGTCACCTTTTTCGACACCGCCGACGTCTACGGCCCGTTCGCCAATGAGGCCCTCATCGGACATGCCCTGGCCGGGGCCCGCGATCGGGTGATCTTCTCGACCAAGTTTGGGTTGGTCAGGGCCTCGACGGGCCGCCATCTCGGCATCAGCGGTGACCCGGATTACGTGCGCCGCTCATGCGACCTTTCGCTGCAACGCCTCGGCACTGATTACATTGATCTTTATTGGCAGCACCGTGTTGACCCTGACGTCGCGATTGAAGAAACCGTCGGCGCCATGGCCGACCTCGTCACCGCCGGCAAGGTCCGGCACATCGGGCTTTGCGAGGCCGGCCCCGAGACCATCCGCCGTGCCCACGCCGTGCATCCCCTCAGCGCGGTGCAGCACGAATACTCCCTGTGGGCCCGCGATGTTGAAGACGCGGTCCTACCCACCCTGCGCGAACTCGGCATTGCCCTCGTCGCCTACTGCCCCCTCGGGCGGGGCTTGTTGACCGGCAGCATCACCAGCCGGAGCGAACTCGGGGCCGACGACTACCGCCAATCCGATCCGCGCTTTCAAAACGCCGCCTTTGACCACAACATGCAACTTGTCCGCCGCGTCGAGGACTTCGCGGCGGAGCTTGGCTGTACCGCCGCCCAACTTGCGTTGGCGTGGGTCTTGGCCCAAGGCAATGACATCGTGCCGATTCCCGGCACCAAGCAGCGCCGCCACCTGGAAGACAATCTCGGCGCCCTCGACATCGATCTGTCCACCCAACAGCGGCAAACCCTGCTCGACAGTTTCCCGCCGTCCGCCGTCCATGGCGACCGCTACGCGGATATGTCAGCCATCGGCCGCTGACCCACAGCAATCCTACGGAACGCTTGCCGACCATGTTATTCGACCGTCCCTTGCCGGAAATATCGGCCACTGACCCCACAGCAACCCATACGGACCGCTTGCCGACCATGTTATTCGATCGTCCCTTGCCGGAAGTGTTGCGGACCCGCGCCGAGATCTCACGCGACACCACCTTCTTTCAAATGGTCGACGGCCCAAGCGTCAGCTACGGCGAGGCCTACGCTCGCGCGGTCGCTGTTGCCAACGGCCTCGTCGCGCTCGGCGTCGAGCGCGGCGCCTGTGTCGTGATCATGGCGGAGAATTCGGTCGAGTCCATCGCCACCTGGCTCGGCATCCACCTCGCCGCCGGCGTCGAAGTCGCTGTCAACACCGCCTACCGAGGCCAGTCCTTGGTCCACGCCCTCGAGAACTCCCGCGCCGAGATCATGTTCATTGAGGAGCGTTTGCTCGACCGACTGGCGGCGGTTGGGGATCAACTGACCCACCTCGCCACTGTCGTCGTCTATCCCGATGCCAGCGGTGCAGCTACCCATCGTCCGGCCTTGCCGAACGTGGCGCTGCGCGACTACGCCGCGGTCCTGGGCGATGCAGCCACGCCGCCAGAGCGCCCCGTCGCCGACGGCGACCTCGCCGCAGTCGTCTATACCTCCGGCACCACCGGCCCGGCCAAGGGGGTGATGATGCCCCACGGCCAGGTCTCATTGTTCGCCAAGCTGGGTGTCGAGGGCGCCCGCATGACCGCGGACGACGTCCACTACTGCTTTGTCCCCCTCTACCACGTCGCCGGCAAATACATGGCCATCTACGGCAGCATGATGACCGGCGGCACGGTGGTCCTCGACACCAAGTTCTCCGCTGCAGATTGGCTGCCCCGGGTCCGCGCCTACAATGCCACGATGTCCCACGTCCATGGCCCGCTCGTAGAGATGATCTACAAGCAGCCCGCGACCCCGCACGACCGAGACAACCCGGTCACCCGGATTGTCGCGTCACCCTTCCCTGCCAAGATCGCAGCGGCGTTCGAACAACGCTTCGCTTTGCGCGGCATCGAAACTTGGGGCATGACCGAGGTCACCGTCCCCGTCTGGCAGCCGTTCGACAAGCCCCTGCGGGTTGGTTGCTGCGGTCGCGTGCGCGACGACTACTTCGATTTCCGCATCCTCGATCCTGTGACGGACGCGGAACTGCCGCCCGGCGAGGCCGGCGAGTTCGTGCTCCGTCCGCGCCGACCGTGGACCATCATGCAAGGTTATCTGCATATGCCGGACGCAACCCTCGCGGCCTGGCGCAACCTGTGGTTCCATACCGGCGATCACGGCTATATCGACGCCGATGGTTATGTCTACTTC
>JAJFJX010000180.1 GCA_021773655.1 Panacagrimonas sp. | reverse complement strand
GGCACGATGATTGCCTTACAGAGGAGGGGAAGCAGGGATTGCTGGGTCTGATGCACTTCGGTGTCGGGTCTGGGCCGGCGTGCGGGGGCGCGCGGTGCGATAATCGGCAGGCGCGATGGTGTCACGTCGCCCCGCACCCGCGCAGCCGCCCGCACCCGGTTTGCGCCCTTCCATTCATCGTCCCGGTCGTCCCAAGCCATGCAGCAGTTCATCGAGTTCATCGGCAACAATGTTCCGCTCTTCGCCGCCTTCCTGGTCGTCCTCGGCCTGCTGGTCGCCAACGAGGTGCACGGCAATCTCTCCGGCGGCAAGCGTCTGACAGCCATGGAAGCGGTTCGCATGATCAATGATCGCGAGCCGCTGATCATCGATGTGCGCCCGGCCAGTGACTTCAAGAAAGGTCATCTTCTCAACGCCGTGAATCTGCCGCTGGCCAAATTGGAGGATCGACTGAGCGAGCTGGGAAAGGATCGCTCGCGGCCGCTGATCGTCTACTGCGCGATGGGCGTGTCGAGCAGGGAGGCGGTGGCCAAGTTGCGCAAGCTCGGCTTTTCCGAGGCCTATCCGATGCGGGGCGGCCTCAACGGCTGGCTGCAGAGCAATCTTCCGATCACCCTCAAGTGAAACCATGGCGGCCGTTCGCGTCTACAGCACCCTGTTCTGTCCCTACTGCCTGATGGCCAAGCGCCTGCTGAAAGACAAGGGCGTGGGCTTCGAGGAGATCCGGGTGGACGAGGATCACACCCGCCGCGAGGAGATGATGCGCCTCAGCGGCCGGCGCACGGTGCCGCAGATCTTCGTTGGCGAGACCCACGTCGGCGGGTTCGACGATCTCTCGGCGCTGGAGCGCGCCGGCCGTCTCGATCCGCTGCTGCAGGGGCGCTGAAACCCCGGGCTGTGGCCGCCGGGTTATCCTTGGCCGCCCCGTGGTCGTGGCTGCGCCCGATCTCCGGTCCTCCCGTTTCCCACGCCCGAGAGAATGTTCATGGCCGAACCCGCCGCCGCCGGCAATGGTACCCAGAAGCCCAACCGGCAGGTCCTGCTGCAGAAGATCTACATCAAGGACGCCTCCATCGAAGTGCCGCAGGCGCCGCAGGTCTTCACCAGCAACGCGCAGCCGCAGATCGACGTCAACGTCGCCACCCAGATGAGCCCGATCCAGGATGAGCTCTTCGACGTCGTCCTGACCGTCACGGTCACCGCCAAGAGCGGCGAGGACACCGTGTTTCTGGTGGAGATCAAGCAGGCCGGGATCTTCCTGGTGCGCGGCTTCGACAACTCGCAGGAAAAAGGCGCGATCCTGGGCGGCTACTGCCCGAGCATGCTGTTTCCCTTCGCCCGCGAGGCGGTGGCCGACTTCGTGCAGAAAGCCGGTTTTCCGCAGTTGCTGCTGCAGCCGATCAATTTCGAGGCGCTGTACATCGAACAACTGGCGCGCCAGCGCGCCGAGTCCAGGGCCGGCATCATCACCGAACCCGGCACGGCGCCCGCCGCGCACTGAGGCGACAGTGACTTCGGTGAGCGAGCTTGGGGTACTGGGTGCGGGATCCTACGGAACTTCCATCGCCATCCAGCTCGCCCGCCGCGGCTCTCCAACGTGGCTGTGGGGCCGCAACGTGGCCGAAACGGCCTCGATGCAGGAAGCCCGCGTCAACCGCGGCTATCTGCCGGACTGCCATTTCCCCGCCGGCCTGACGGCCACTTCCGATCTGCAGCAGACGGTGAGGCGGGCCACGCATCTGTTCCTGGTGGTGCCCAGCCACGCGCTGCGCGAGACGCTGCAGCGCATTGCGCCGTTGCTCAGGCCCGAGCAGGGCCTGGCCTGTGCGTGCAAGGGCCTCGAGCCGGGCTCCGGTCGTCTGGTCCACGAGGTGGTCGCAGATGTACTCGGTGAGGCCAACCCCTTGGCAGTGGTGTCGGGCCCCACCTTTGCCAAGGAACTGGGCATCGGGCTGCCGACCGCGGTGACGGTGGCGTCGTCGACCCCGGCGTTCGCCGAACTGATCGCCCAGGCCCTGCATGGTGATGGTTTTCGGGCCTATACCTCGGACGACGTGGTCGGGGTGGAGATCGGAGGCTCGGCCAAGAACGTGATGGCCATCGCGGTCGGGATCGCCGACGGCATGGCCCTGGGCGCCAATACCCGGGCTGCGCTGATCACCCGCGGTCTGGCCGAGATCATGCGTCTGGGCGAGGCGCTGGGTGCGCGGCCGGAGACGCTGATGGGCCTGGCGGGCATGGGCGATCTGGTCCTGACCTGCACCGACAACCAGTCGCGCAATCGCCGCTTGGGTCTGCTGCTGGCCCAGGGCCGCAGCGTGGAGGAGGCTGCGACCGAGATCCGCCAGGTCGTCGAGGGCCTCAAGGCCGCGCCCGAGGTCTGGAGGCTGGCACAGCGGCTGGGAGTGGACATGCCCATCACCGGGCAGGTGGTGCAACTGATCCGGGGTCACATCACGACCGTGCAGGCGGTGCAGAACCTGGCCAACCGACCGGCGCGCGCCGAGCTCGAATAATCGGTGGCAGGACCCCCGCCACGGTGCCAATGCCGCTCAGACCGAGGGCATCAGCGGTGTGGCCAGCAGCACCGGGCCGCTGGGCCCTGCGGCCGCCCGCGAGCCGCCTGCCGGCTCCAGGCTCACCGCCACCTTGGCACTCGGTTGGACCCGCACCTGCTGCGGCAACGCAACGTTCAAGGAGCCCTGACGTGGCAGCAGGCCCAGCGAGGTCGCGCCCTCGTCTCCGATCCACCACAGCTCGTAGTCCTGCGCTGCGGTCAGCTTGGCCGGACCGTTGACCAGCACCCTCACGGTGCGGGTGTCGGGCAGCACGCTGACGGTCCACTGGACTTCCTCATCCGGCAGGCGCAGGGCCGCCACGTAGGCCTGGACCGGCACCTTGACCTCGACAATCTTCTTGACCTCGACGATCTCCTTGACCTTGACGATCTCGGGCGCCGGCACGGGCGGTTCGGTGCCCAACTGGCGCAGCAGCAGCACCGCCATGACCAGGCTGGCGGCGGTGGCCACACCGGCCCACAGGCGCAAGAACGTCAGCCCCGCCTGGCCACGACGTTCGCTCAGCGGCACCACCTTGCCTTCGGCGGCACGGATTCGGTGATCGATCTCGGCCCAGACCTGTTCACGCGGAGGGAGGGGTTCGATCAGGCCGAGTTCATCGAATCGCGATTCCCAGTAGCGCACCTCGTCGCGCAGCAGCGGGTCGGCCGCCAGCAGCCTGCGAAAGCGTCGGCGAGCGGCGCCGGTGAGGGTTCCGGTGACGTACTCGGCCGCCAGCATCTGGCGCAACTTGGAGGATTGGTACTTCATCTCATTGATCCAGGCAGTCGCGCAGCCGCGCAAGGCCACGGCGGACCCAGCTCTTGACCGTGCCCAGCGGGGCGCCGAAGCGGACTGACAGTTCCTGGTGCGTATAGCCCTCGTAGTAGGCCAGCAGCAGCGCGTCGCGCTGCTCTGCCGGCAGATTTTTCAGACAGGCGTGCATCCTGGCGATGCCCTGGCCCTCGACGGCGCGGGCCATCGGATCCTGCGCGTCGTCCTGCAAGGTCAACGGCGGCAGCGAGAAGTCGTCGTCGCCGTCTGGCATCTCGACTTCTGGACGTCGCATGCGCAGAAGATCCAGCGCCCGATAGCGTGCCACGCTGAGCAGCCAGGTCAGCGGCGCACCCTTTTCCGACGCGTACGTTTCGGCCTTCTGCCATATCTTGAAGAAGCAATCCTGTAGTGCTTCTTCGGCCCAATCCCGACGCTGCAACATACGCAGCAGCAGTCCGAAGAGATGCGGGCTGGTCAGCTGATACAGCTGCGAAAACGCACGCCGGTCGCCGGCCGCGGTGGCGTGCAGCAGGCGGGTCAGTTCGGTCGGGTCTGCCATTCGGCTTTGTTCTCGGGTCTCGTCCTCCAGCACGCATGATAGCCATGCGCGCGGGTCCGGCGGGAGAATCGGCGCGCGTGGACCTGCCGGGGGCGTCCGTCATCGCCGGCCGGACGAGGGCAATCGGCCCCGCGTCGTGGCGTGCCGACGCGGTGCCTATAATCACCTTGGCCGACCGTCCGAGAACCCAATTGTCCGAAGCCCGTTTTCCCGCAATCCGCATGCGCCGGACACGACGCACGGCGTCACTGCGAGCCATGGTTCGCCAAACCTCGCTGGCCCCACAGCACCTGATCCAGCCCCTGTTCGTTGCCGAGGGCTCGCTGGTGGGAGAGGTGGCGTCCATGCCCGGCGTGGCGCGCCTGGCGCTGGATGCACTGGTCGCCGAGTGCAAGGCGATCGAGGCGCTCGGCATCGGTTGTGTAGCGCTGTTTCCGGTGATCCCGCAGACGCTCAAGCGCGACGACGGCGAAGAGGCGCTGAACCCGGACGGGCTGGTGCCGCGCGCGTTGCGCGCGGTCAAGCAGGCATGTCCGGGCCTGAGCGTGATGGTGGATGTGGCGCTGGATCCGTTCACCACCCACGGGCACGACGGCCTGCTGGACGCCGAGGGAGACGTCGACAACTCGGGTACCGTGGAGGTATTGCGTCGCCAGGCGCTGATCTATGCCCGAGCCGGAGCCGACATCGTCGCGCCCAGCGACATGATGGACGGTCGGGTCGGCGAGATTCGCCAGGTGCTGGAGCGCGACGGCCAGCACCACACGCTGATCCTGTCCTACGCGGCCAAGTACGCGTCCGGCTTCTACGGGCCGTTTCGCGATGCCGTCGGATCTGCCGCCAACCTCGGCAAGGCCGACAAGCGCAGCTATCAGATGGACCCGGCAAATTCGGACGAGGCCCTGCGCGAGGTCGCGCTGGACGTGGCCGAAGGTGCGGACATCGTCATGGTCAAGCCGGGGATGCCGTATCTGGACATCGTGCGCCGGGTCAAGGATCGCTTCGGCGTGCCGGTGGCGGCTTATCAGGTCAGCGGCGAGTACGCCATGCTGCAGGCGGCCATCGCCAACGGCTGGCTGGACCGGCGTACGGCCCTGATGGAGGCCCTGCTGTGCTTTCGTCGTGCCGGCGCCGACCTGATCCTGACCTATTACGCGCGCCAGGCAGCCATCTGGCTGGGCGAGTGAACGGGATGGAACGCTACGCCGTCATCGGCCAGCCGATCGGGCATTCGCGCTCGCCCGCCATTCACGCCCGTTTCGCTCGCCAGACCGGCCAGGACCTGAGTTACGAGGCGCTGGAGGTTCCGGGCGCCGAGCTGCAGGCGCGACTGGCCTGGCTGCACCAGCAGGGCTTCAGCGGACTCAATGTCACGTTGCCGCACAAGCAGGCGGTGGCTGGTCTGTGCCTGTCGGTGTCGGCGCGCGCTCAGCAGGCCGGGGCGGTCAACACGCTGCTGCGCGCCGACGGTGGCTGGATCGGAGACAACACCGACGGCGAGGGCCTGATGGCCGACCTGGTGCGGCTGGGCATCGGCATCCAGGACCGGCGTGTGCTGGTGCTGGGCGCCGGAGGTGCGGTGCGCGGGATCCTGGCGCCGCTGCTGGCACTGCGGCCGGCCTGCCTGGCGGTGTCCAATCGCAACCCCTGGAAACCCGAGGCCCTGGCCGAAGCGTTCAAGCTACACGGGCCGGTGCTGCCGCGGACCCACCTTGCGCTCAAGGGGGAGGTCTATGACTTGGTCATCAATGCCACTTCCGCAGGCCATAGCGGGGCCATGCCACGGCTGCCCGGCGGGCTGCTGGCCGCCGGCGGTGACGCCTATGACCTGTCCTACGGACCGGCGCATGCGCCGTTTGCGGCCTGGGCCGCGCTGCAGGCGGCATCCCGAGTCGAAGATGGCCTGGGCATGCTGGTGGAACAGGCAGCGGCGGCCTTCGAGCTGTGGCGCGGTGTGAGGCCGCAGACCACGGCGGTGGTGGCTGCGCTCAGGCGCCAGGTCCAGACCGGCACCGATGCCGACGAGGTGGTGCCCGGGCACCAGGCACCGCGCCGTTCGCACGTGGAGTTGCCGCCGCAGGACTGAGGCCTGTCTGCGACCTCCGGAGTCGACCTCCGGAGTCGAACCTCAGGAATTCTCGCCGGCCTGGCGCTGCTGGTCTTCGACTTCGGCCGACTCGGGCGTCAGCCACTGTCCGACCAGGATGCCCAGCTCGTAGAGCAGGTAGGTGGGAACCGCCAGCAGGAACTGGGAAAGCACGTCCGGCGGGGTCAGCACCGCGGCGATCACGAAACAGCCCACCAACACGTAGCCGCGCGATTCGCGCAGCTTGGTCGGCGTGACGAAGCCGGTACGAATCATCAGGACGATTGCCACGGGCGTCTCGAACGCCAGGCCGAAAGCCAGGAAGATCGACAGGACGAAGCTCAGGTACTTGTTGATGTCGGTCATCACCGCCACGCCGTCGGGCGCAACGCTGATGAGAAACGCGAACACGGTCGGCAGCACGACGAAATACGCCATCGCCATGCCCAGGTAGAACAGCAGGGTGCTGGAGGTCAGGATCGGTGCCACCAGGCGCCGCTCGGTCTTGTACAGGCCCGGTGCCACAAAGCCCCAGATCTGGTAGAGCGACCACGGCATGGACAGGGCCACCGCAAACACGCCGGCGAGCTTGAGCGGCGCGAAGAACGGCGACGCAACCTCGGTGGCGATCATCGAAGTGCCTTCGGGCATCAGCCGCATCAACGGCTCTGCGGTCAGCGCGTAGATATCCTTCGCGAAATAGGCAAGCGGTATGAAGGCCAGGCCGATGCCGTAGAGGACGCGCAGGACGCAGTCACGCAACTCCAGAAGGTGGGCCATCAGCGGCTGTTCGGGAGCCGAATTCTCGGGCGTCTGTTCGCTCACGGTTTGCGCCCGATATCGCTGGAGTTGTCTTTGCTGGAGATGTCCTTGGCCAGGTTGCGCCCTTCACGTTCGATGGAGTCGCCGGCCTCACGCAATGCGCTCCGGGCCTCTTCGAGCTGGCGTTTGATGTCGCTAACCTGGGTTTCGCGTTCGAGCTCGGTCGACAGGTTGCGCATGTAGCCGCGGGCCTGGCCCATCCAGCGCCCGATGGTGCGCGCCATCCGGGGCAGCTTTTCGGGGCCCAGAATGACCAGGGCCACCAGGAAACACAGGGCCAGCTCGGTGAAGCCGATGTCAAACACGGTGCAGCTCCCTCAGGACGTGTGTATCCAACGGTCGCACATGCGACGACGCAGGCGATCAGGTCTTGTGGGATTCACGCGAGGGGGTCTGGGAGGCGGTCTTGTCTTCCTCTTCTGCGGTGAGTTCGGCGGATGCAGCTTCCTTGTCGGCCTGCTTCTCGCCCTCCGCCATCGAACCCTTGAAGTTCTTGATCGCGCCGCCGAGATCACCGCCCAGGTTGCGCAGCTTCTTGGTGCCGAACACCAGGATGACGATGGCCAGCACGATCAACCAGTGCCAGATGCTGAATGTACCCATGTTGCTTTCTCCTTGCCGGCGCCGTTACGGGCCGTTAATTGTGCGCCTATTCGCCGCGGCTGGCTTTCTCTGCCAACCCTGAAACGCCGGTTCTGCGTTCCATCTCTACGGCCAGATCGTTCGGGGAGATGCCTTGCTGCGTCATCAGCACGAACAGGTGATAAATCAGGTCCACCATCTCATGGACCAGTTCCGGACCCGATCCGTTCTTGGCGGCGATCAGGGTCTCGGCCGATTCTTCGCCGATCTTCTTGAGAATCGTGTCCAGGCCACGGGCGTACAGACTGGCCGCGTAGGACTGCGAGGGGTCCGCCGTCTGTCTCGCCAGCAACGTGGCGTGAAGTGCATCGAGCGCGGGACCCAGTTCGCTTGGTGCGGGGCTGGCCATGGGGCCTGGCATCAGAGAACAAACGCAGGCAGGGCCTGCTCGCGCACACACACGCCGTGTTCGCTCAGGTAACGCTTGGCCTCGCCGACGGTGTGGATTCCGTGATGGAAGATGCTTGCGGCCAGGACTGCATCGGCATGGCCGTCCTGCAGGCCCTGGGCGAGGTGTTCGAGATTGCCGACGCCGCCGGAGGCGATCACCGGCACCGGAACGGCATCGCAGATCGCGCGCAGCAGTTCGACGTCGTATCCCTCCTTGGTGCCGTCGCGGTCCATGCTGGTGACCAGCAGCTCGCCGGCGCCGCGGCGGACCATGCGCAGCGACCAGTCGATGGCGTCGATCCCGGTCGGTTTGCGTCCGCCATGGGTGAAGATCTCCCAGCGCGGTGCTTCTTTTTTCTTTGACACGCGCTTGGCGTCTATGGCCACCACGATGCACTGAACGCCGTAGCGACTCGCGGCCTCGGCGACGAAATCTGGGTTGTGCACCGCCGCGGTGTTGATCGACACCTTGTCGGCGCCGGCCTTGAGCAGTGCGCGCACGTCGGCGCAGGTTCGTACGCCGCCGCCGACGGTCAGCGGGATGTAGATCTCGCGGGCCACCGCCTCGACGGTCTGGAACAGGGTCGGCCGGTCATCGTGGCTGGCGGTGATGTCCAGGAACACCAGTTCGTCGGCGCCCTGACGGTCGTACTTGCGCGCCACCTCGACCGGGTCGCCGGCGTCGCGGATGTCCTCGAACTTGACACCCTTGACCACGCGGCCGCGGTCGATGTCCAGGCAGGGAATGATGCGTTTGGCGAGCATGGGCTATTTCCGGGAAGGGAGGCCTGAGGCGCCAGGTGGGGCTGAGCGGGCCGGGCTCTCTTGCGCGCCGAGCCGAAACCCCGGGGGCGTCCGGTCGCGGCAATCGCGGCAATCAAGGCGCCTCACGTTGCACCCCTGGTGCGATTCACGAAGCCGCCTTCAGGCATTCCTTGAATGACAGGCCGCCTTCGTACAGCGCGCGCCCGATCACCGCGCCGGTGACGCCTTCGTCTTCGAGTTCACGCAGCAGGCGGATGTCGTCCAGCGAGGACACGCCGCCACTGGCGATCACCGGGGTGTTGACCGCCCCGGCGAGCTTGCGCGTGGCCGGGGCATTGAAGCCGCCCATCATGCCGTCGCGGCCGATGTCGGTGTAGATGATGGCCTCGACGCCGTCGCGTTCGCAGTGCTGGGCCATTTCCACCACGTCATGGTGGGTCAGCTTGGCCCAGCCATTGAGGGCGACACGGCCGTCCTTGGCGTCCAGCCCCACAATGATGTGGCGCGGAAATTCGAGGCACAGGTCGTGCAGGAAGTGCGGGGTGTTGACGGCCTTGGTCCCGATGATGACGTAGGACACGCCGGCGTCGAGGTAACGTTGCACGGTTTCCTCGTCGCGGATGCCGCCGCCGACCTGGACCGGGATATCGACCGCCTCGGCGATCTGCTCGACCACCCGGAGATTGACGGGCTGACCCTTGATGGCGCCATCGAGATCGACGATGTGCAGGCGTTCGGCGCCCTCGTCGGCCCAGCGGCGTGCGACCGCGACCGGGTCGGAGGAAAACACGGTGACGTCGTCCATGCGCCCCTGGCGCAGGCGGACGCATTCGCCGTTCTTGAGATCGATGGCTGGGATCAACAGCATGGCGGGAGGGTCGCTGAAAGCGTTCTGCGTCGCAGTTTCGCGACGTTGAGTGGTGAGTTGGTGATGCCCCGTGTGCGGCCGACTGTGCCTCAAGTCACCCACAGGGGCAATAGGGAATTGCGGCCCTAAACGGTGCCGTCCCACTGCACGAAATTGGCGAGCAGGCGCAGGCCGGCTCCCTGGCTCTTTTCCGGGTGGAACTGGAATGCAACCAGGTTTTCCCGCGCGATGGCACAGGCAAACGAATGCAGGTATTGCGCAGTTCCGATGACGTGCGCGGCGTTGCCCATGCGTGCGTGGTAGCTGTGCACGAAGTAGAACCAGCTGTTGTCGGGAACCCCGCTCCAGACCGGATGCGCACCTTGCTGGAGAACCTGGTTCCAGCCCATGTGCGGCACTTTCAGGCGTTGCTCGGCAGGCACGTCCAGCGGTGGGTCCGGAAAGCGCACCACCTCGCCCGGAAACAGGCCCAGCGCCGGCACGCCATCGTTCTCGTGCGAAAACTCCAGCATCACCTGCATGCCCAGGCAGATGCCGAGCATCGGCACCTTCTGCGAGCACTCGACCACCAGCTCGCTGAGTTCGAGCCGGCGCAGCTCGTTCATGCATCCGAGCACGCCGCCGACGCCGGGTAACACGAGCTTGTCGCACTTGACCAGCTTGTCGGGGTCGAACGACACCTCGATGCGGTCGCTGCCGGCCACCCGCTCCAGGGACTTGCTCAGGGAGTGCAGATTGCCCATGCCGTAGTCGATTACACCGATGACAGCCATGGGTCAGATGCTCAGAGCGAACCTTTGGTCGACGGCATCACGTCGCCCATGCGCAGGTCCGGCGCCGCGGCCATGCGCAGGGCACGGCCGAAGGCCTTGAATACGGTTTCGGCGATGTGGTGGGCGTTGCGTCCGCGCAGGCAGTCCACGTGCAGGGTGACCTTGGCGTGGTTGACGAAGCCCTGGAAGAACTCCCGGAACAGGTCGACATCGAACTCGCCGATGTGGGCGCGTGGAAAGTCGACAAACCATTCCAGGCCGGGGCGGCCGGACAGGTCGATCACCACCCTGGACAGTGCTTCGTCCAGCGGCACATAGGCGTGGCCGTAACGGGTGATGCCTTTCTTGTCGCCGATCGCCTGGTCGAAAGCCTGGCCCAGAGTGATGCCGATGTCCTCCACCGTGTGGTGGGCATCGATGTGCAGATCCCCTTCGGCGCGCAGGTTCAGGTCCACCAGACCGTGGCGGGCGACCTGATCGAGCATGTGATCGAGGAACGGCAGGCCAGTGGCCAGGGTGGCGGCGCCACGGCCATCGAGATTGATCTCGACGTGAATGGTCGTCTCTCGCGTCTGGCGGGAAACGTTGGCAGTGCGGGCGCGCATCGGGCTGGCGGGACGTAGGGGCCGGCAAGGATAGCGCCACACCGGCGGCTTTTGAACCGTCGGTCAGTTTTGCGGCGGCCCGGGGTGCGGGCGATTCAGCTCTCCAGCCAGAATGTCACCGGGCCGTCGTTGACCAGGCCGACCTGCATGTCGGCCCCGAACCGGCCACAGGCCACGTCGGGGTGCAGCGTGCGGGCGTGCGCCACCGCGGCCTCGAACAGGCGCTGCGCGATCAGCGCAGGGGCGGCGGTGGAAAAGCCGGGTCGGCTGCCGCCGCGGGTGTCGGCGGCCAGGGTGAATTGCGGCACCAGCAACAGGCCGCCGTCGGTGTCGCGAAGCGAGCGGTTCATGCGCCCCCGGTCGTCGACGAACACGCGGTAACCCAGCAGCCGCTCGATCAGCCGCGCACCGCGCGCCTCGTCGTCCTGCGGGCGCATGCCCAGCAGCACCAGCAACCCAGGGCCGATCTGCGCCACCCGCTGCCCGTCGATATCCACGTGGGCCGTGCGCACGCGTTGCAACAGTCCGATCAAGCGCAACTCCGATGATCTTTCGGGTGTGGCCAGACGGTGGTCTCGGCGACCGGCGGCGTCAAGGGCTGGCGATGGCGCCTCGCGACGCTTCCACTGCCGAGCTCCGTGGCCAACAATCTGCTGCATGCATCGACTCCTGCGTGCCCTGCTGGTCGGGGTCGGTGCCCTGCCGCTGTGGCTGTTGCACGGCCTGGCGGCGGGCATCGGCAGCCTGATGGCGGTGATTCCCAACACCCGCCGACGCATCGCCCTGCGTCACCTGCAGCTGTGCCTGCCGGAATTGTCCCAGGCCGAGCGCCGACGCATTGCGCGGCAGTCGATGATCCATCTGGCCAAGGCGGTGCTGGAGGCGCCCGCGATCTGGTTCGGACCACAGCGCCGCCTGCGCCGCTGGCTGGACGACCCATCGGCGGTCGCGCGCTTGCAGGCGCTGGTGGCGCAGGGCGGGGTGATCATGCTGTGCCCGCACATCGGGTCCTGGGAGCTGGCGGGAATGTTCTGTGCCGCCCAGGGCCGCATCACCTCGCTCTACAAGCCTCAGAAAGGCGCCATCGACGGGTTGATCCTGGAGGGGCGCCGGCGCCTGGGCGCGCACCTGGTGCCGACCTCCGGCGGCGGCGTGCGCGCCCTGCTCCAGGCCTTGCGGGACACGCAGATGGTCGGCGTGCTGCCGGATCAGGACCCGCCGCGGGGCTCGGGCGTGTTCGCGCCCCTGTTTGGAATCCCCGCGCATACCAGCGAGCTGGTCAGCAAACTTGCCGCCCGCACCGGCGCCCCGGTCTGCTTCTGCTATGCCGAGCGTCTGAGCTGGGGGCGCGGATTCCGCTTCCATGTCGTGCCGTTGGGCCCTGCCGTGGCCGACCCCGAAACCGGCCCCACCGCGCTCAACCGCGGCATCGAGGCGGTCCTGACCCATCTGCCCGACCAGTACTGGTGGAGCTACAAGCGCTTCCGGCGCCTTCCGGCCGGCTGGCGCAGTCCGTATCGCCGCCGCTGAAGGCGTCTCAGAGTTCGGGAAACCGCAGTCCGGACTGCACGATCAGCTCCGGCGCGCGGGCGGCCAGGGCGCCCCAGAACAACAGCAGGATGAAACGTTCGGCCTGGCGTTTGATCTGCGCGTGACGCTCGGGCTGCTCCAGGTAGTCCATGGAGAAGAACACCATCTGTCGCACGATCACCCGTGCAATCTCGATCATCTCCTCCGGCGTGATGGCAGGCAGTTTGAGGACCCCGAGCAGGTCCTCGGTCATGTCCCGGGCGATGCCTTCGAGCAGGTCCTGCATGGCCTTGCGCATCACCGGGCTGGGTCCGTGCAGCTCGCGGATGCCGACGGTGTAGGCCTCGCGATGCTCCATCACGAAGTCCAGCACCAGGCCCACCGATTCGCGCGCCAGCTCCTGGGCCTGGTCCAGGCCCGTGGCCGGATCGCCGATGTCCGACAACCGGAAACCCCTGGCGGCCGGATGCATGCGCCGTTCGCGCAGGCCGGCGCGCAGTTCGGTACCCAGGTCCCTGAGCATGGCCACGCCGAGCTCGTCGAAATCCTTGAAGTGACGATAGAAGGTGTTGGGATTCAGGCCGGCGTGGCGGGCCACTTCGCGCAGGCCGAGATTGGCCAGGCTGCGGGTGGTGGCGGCCAGTTCCAGAGCCGCCTCCATGAGCTTCTGTCGACCGTTTGTCGGCTTGTGTAGCCCCTTGCGAAGGGATGTGGAAGGACCTGAATTTCTAGCCATATCAGTGTGCTGTAACGTTTACATTGTTCAATGGCACAGACGGTGTTGACGTTCTTGTAGACACTCGTCTACATTGCCGGTAGACGATTGTATACCTCTTTGGGGCGCCCCCCCGGGAGTGCCACAACGCCACGTCACACACCAACGGGTCCCGTCTGCCCGAGGAGCGAGTCATCATGAGCCAGCTTCAGTCCGTCAAGCCCGCCAGCCGCAACCGCAAGTCCGAGTCCGTGATGCCGACGCGCCGCGACCTGCGGTTCGACCTGCCCGCCGACCGCGTGCAGGACTGGGTCGGCAATGGCGGTGTGCAGTTCACACATCTGATGAACGCCATGTCGCTGGTGATCCCGGTCGGCGAGCGCTTCTTCATCGACGCGGTACGCCACTACCGCGACCAGATCCAGGATCCCGAGCTGAAGAAGGCCGCCACCGCCTTCATTGGCCAGGAGGCGATGCATGGCCGCGAACACGACCAATACAACGCACGCATGATCGAGCGCCTGCCGTCGGCGGCGGTGTTCGAAAGGCGCGTCAAGAAGCTGCTGGACACCTTCCAGGCGCGCACCCCTCCGTCGATGCGCCTGTCGAGCACCATCGCGCTGGAGCATCTGACCGCGCTCATGGCCAATGGCCTGCTCGCAGATGCGCGTGTCACCGAGAACGCCGAGCCCGGCTATCACGCGCTGTGGCGCTGGCACGCACTCGAAGAGACCGAGCACAAGGGCGTGGCCTATGACGTCTGGGAAGCCACCCAGGGCCGTGGCCCCAGGGCCTACGCGATCCGCGCCTTTGGCCTGGTGCTGGCCACCGCGATCTTCTGGTCCATGGTGGTGCCGCATTACCTGAATTTCGTGCGTGAGGAAGGCAGGCTCACTGATCTCAAGGGCTGGAAATCCGCCTACGACATGGCCTTCGGCCGGATCGGCTTCCTGCGCAGGATGGTGCGGCCCTGGTTCGACTACTTTCGCCCCGACTTTCACCCCTGGGACGATGACAACAGTCGGTTTCTGGAGGGCATCGAGCAGTTCAGCGCGCCGTATGCGCGCCGCCAGGCGCCTTTGCAGACCGCTGCCTGAGCCCTCCGTCCGTCGCCCCTGCGCTGGCAGAGGCGTCGCGTGCTGTTCTTGCGGACACCGGCAAGGAGATTGCAATGGCCAGTCAGAAAATCACCCGCAACGCGGCTGCCGTCGTCACCGGCGCCGGCAGTGGCATCGGCCGTGCGTTCGCGCTCGAGCTCGCGCGCCGCGGCGGGCGTGTGGTGTGTTCCGATATCAATCCGCAAGGCGCCAGGGAAACCGTGGCGCTGATCGAGGCCGGTGGCGGGGTCGCCACCGCGGTGCAGACCGACGTGGCGCAACTCGACCAGGTCGAATCACTGGCAGCGGACGCCGAGCGCTGGCTGGAGGGTCCGGTCGATCTGGTGATCAACAATGCGGGCGTGGGGGCCGGTGGCAGGCCGGTCGGCGAGACCTCGATGGAAGACTGGCACTGGGTGCTCGGCGTCAATCTGTGGGGCGTGATCCACGGCTGCCACGTGTTCGCACCGAAACTGCGTGCGCATGGCCGCGGCGGCATCATCAACGTCGGGTCCACTGCCAGCTTCGCCGCGGCGCCGAACATGGGGCCGTACAACGTCTCCAAGTCCGCGGTGCTGGCCCTGACCGAGACCATGGCGGCGGAGTTCCAGGGCAGCGGCCTGCACATCACCGCGCTGTGCCCGACCTTCGTCAGGACCAACATCGTGCGAGACGGTCGCATCGACGGGGCTGGGGCCGGCTTTGCGCACAAGGTCATGAGATGGACCGGCGTCGAGGCGCAGGGCGTCGCCACGCTCACCCTCGAAGCGCTGGATCGCAACCAGCTCTACGTACTGCCACAGCTCGACGCACGCACCATCTGGCGCATGAAACGACTCGCGCCTGCGCTGTATGCACGGGGCGCCGGCGTGCTCAACCGGCTGATGTCCGCACAGGGCTGAACGTTTTTACTTTTGATTCGAGGACAAGCTCATGCAACTCGATGAAGCCAGAATGCTCGCCAGGATCAAGTCCAGCCAATGGGCACTTGCCGATATCGACTGGGACGCGCCCGGTCGCGAACTCGTGACCGAAAACGCCGAGCTGTATCCCAAGCTCAAGGCCTTCATGGCCGACCTGATGTGGATCGAGCATGTCGGCGCGCGCGGCTTTGCCGCGATGGCCAGGAAGGCGCCGAACGAGACGCTCGCGGAAATCTACCGCTACTTCCACGCCGAGGAGCAGAAGCACGCGAACGCCGAGATGGCGCTGATGAAGCGCTGGGGCATGCTCGAAGGCGACGAGCTGCCCGAGCCCAACATCAACATCCGTCTGGTCGTCGAGTGGCTCGACACCTACGCAGACAAG
>JAJFJX010000179.1 GCA_021773655.1 Panacagrimonas sp. | reverse complement strand
CTCGATCCCGCCGTGCTGGAGGTGCTGCGAGCCACCGGCGCCGGCTGGCAGACGCGCATCAATGCAATCCTGCTGGAGCCGTTTGCGCTAAAGCCGTTTGCGCTATAAAGGGCTGAGGCATCAACCTCCGAATCCGAATCAGGGGCGGTGATGTCCATGCCCCCAACCACCACCGAATCTGACGACCCAAGCGATGCATTCGGCTGCCGTGGTTCTGATGGGCATTGCGGGAATGGCCTTCGGCTGGTTCGTCTATTCGCGTTTCATCGCCATCCGCATCTACCGGCTCGATCCGGATTTCGTCACGCCCGCGCATGCGTTCAACGACGGTCGCGATTTCGTGCCGACCCATCGCTATGTGCTCTGGGGCCATCACTTCACCTCGGTGGCCGGCGCCGCGCCCATCGTCGGGCCAGCCATTGCCGTGTACTGGGGCTGGGTGCCTGCGGTGGTCTGGGTGGTACTGGGCACGATCTTCTTCGCCGGAGTGCACGACTTCGGCGCGCTGTGGGCGTCCAACCGTCATCAGGGACGATCGATGGGCGCGCTGGCCGGGGACGTCATCGGCAAGCGCACCCGCTCGCTTTACATGGTCGTGGTGTTCCTGGTGCTGCTGATGGTCAATTCGGTGTTCGGCGTGGTCATCGCCCGGGCGTTCGTGGATACCCCGGAGTCGGTGTTTCCGGCCTGGGCGGCGATCATGGTGGCGCTGGTCATCGGACAACTGGTGCATCGGAAATTCAACCTGCTGGTGCTCGGGCTGGGCGGTGTGGCGGTGCTGTACTGGACCGTCTACGCGGGCAGTTCGCTGCCGCTGACCCTGCCGGCCGTAGGCTTCGGCATCACGCCGCAGGCCGCCTGGATCCTCATCCTGTTCGCCTACGCCGCCATCGCCTCGATGCTGCCGGTCTGGGTGCTGCTGCAGCCACGGGATTTCATCAACGGCATGCAACTGGTGGTGGGGCTGGTGTTGCTCTATGTGTCCGTCTTCATCTTCCTGCCGGATATTTCGGCACCGGCGTTCAATGATCGGGTCAGCGCCAGTGCGCCGTCGATCATCCCGCTGCTGTTCGTCACCATTGCCTGTGGCGCGGTATCCGGCTTTCACGGCATCGTGGCCTCCGGCATCACCTCCAAGCAGTTGGACCGCGAGACCGATGCGCGCTTCGTGGGCTATCTGGGCGCGGTGGGCGAAGGCGCACTGGCGCTGATCACCATCGTCACCGTCAGCGGGGCGGCGCTGGCCGTCAGCCCCGAGGCCTGGCACGAAATCTACGATGAATTCGGTGCCGCTGGGGCCGGTGCGTTCATCTCCGGTGGCGCCAACCTGATCGAGCAGGGCTGGGGCATTCCGGCCGAGGTGTCACGAACACTGCTGGCGACGATGGTGGTGCTGTTCGCCGGCACCACCATGGATTCGGGTGTGCGCCTGCAGCGCTACATCCTCCAGGAATGGGGCCAGATCTACCGCATCCCGGCCCTGGGCAACGGCACGTTCGCGACCCTGATCGCGGTCGTTGCCTGTCTGGCTCTGGCCTTCGGCGCCGGCGGCGCCAGCGGGACCGGCGGCATGGCGTTGTGGCCGCTGTTCGGCTCCACCAACCAGATCCTGGCCGGCATGACCTTGCTGATCATCAGCGTGATGCTGATCAGGCTGGGCCGGCCGTCGATCTACACCGTGGCACCGATGCTGTTCGTGCTGGCCATGTCCTTCCTGGCGGCGTGCGTGACGCTGGTGCAGTTCTTCGAGGACGGCAACTACCTGCTGGTGGTGTTGGACCTGGTGGTGATCATCACCAGCCTGCTGGTGATGCTGGAGGCGGCCGCGGTGGTCGCCGGCATTCGCCGCAAGCGCCGCGCGGAGCGCGATGCCGCCCAGGCATGAACCTGCGAGAGCGGTTGAACGCCAAGGGCGCACAGGACGTTCGGTACGCAAGTAACAGCAAGCGAGTCGCAAGGATAATCGACGTGGACTGCGTTCACCTGGTCGGGTGACAGGCGCCGTCCGGACAAGTCCTTGCGTTCTTTATGTCCGCGTTGCTCAGTCCGCTTTGCGACTTGGCGTCGAAATGCAATTTCCAGGATGAACCAGCGGCGCGACTCTCAGGAACATCCATCGGCAAGCTGCCCCAGGCACAGTTCGATGCGAACGATCCGCCCATCAGCATCGGACTGGATCACCACCGTGCGCTTGTTGTAGCCGCCGTAGCGGTAGAACAGCACGCGCCCCTCCGGGGCCCCGTATTGGTTGACCAGACGGGTCACCGATGTGGGCGCACCGGCCGCAGAGACCACCGCTCGCACGTCCATCCCGGTCTTGATGATCTGCCCTCCCATGCGCACCGACTGCGCGTGAGCCGGGACCATCACAAGCAGCAGCGCTGTGGCCATCCAGGCTCCGGGCCAGGACCTGCACCTCGATGCCGACGGGCCGCAGCGTGTGCCCGTCACCATGGCGTCGAAATTCACTGACGGGCCGATGGAACCTAGGCCGCAGAATCGAGTCACAGAAACCTCCCTCCCAGGCGGGTTTTCTCCCCCCGCCATTGTGCACACCCCGGGCTTCGCGGCCCGGGGTTCTTTTTTGGCTACGTGCAAAAGGCGGTTGCAATTCCTCAGGCTCCAACCACTTCGGAACGGCTCACCCCACTGCAGACCGAAACCTCCGGCCTGCTGGTGCCACTGGGCGAGCTTTCCCTCAACACCGACCCCGCGCATACCGGCACGATGGAGGTCACCACCATTACGGACGTCACGGGATTTTTCCTGTGGTTCGGCATCGGAACCCTGACCCTGCTTATGCCAAAAGAAGCTTGCTCCACGAACTAACCGCCGAGCTGATCGAGTGCACTGGTTACCCGACACCGACGCGGATGAGGTCTTGGACATGAATCGATAACATGGGAGTGGAAACATCGTCACCAGGAAAGACGGGCGACAACGCGTACCTCATCAGCGTGCAGCAGAAACGACCAGCCATTGCGCTCACACAGCCGCTGAACGATACCCAGACCCAGACCATACCCCTGAGACGCCTGAGGCTCCGCCTCGGTCGGCCCGTGCCTTGCGTCGGCGTCGCTGCTCAGGTGATTGGTGACAAACAGCTCGTGATCGTTGATGCGAATCGTGATTGGCCCCTGCCCGTCCAGCGTGTGCTCGAACGCATTTCGCACCAGATTATTGACCGCGATAGAAAAGGCCTGTGGATGTCCGAAGACTCTGGGATCCGCAAGATCGTCGAACTCAACATCGACCAGCTTGCCGTTCAGCAGGTAGCGCTGCTGATCTATTGCCTGGCTCACTAGCGGCATCACCAGAAATGGCTCGCCATACAATCCGTCATCGGTTTCCCGAGCCAGGCACAAGAACATTTCAATCGAGGTTTTCATGTCGAGAGTCGCACGCCTCACCCGATCTACCGCTTTCACGTCAGTCGCCGAAAGATCGCTTAATTCCAGCAGTTCAAGCGCGCCAGTTATCACAGTAATTGGCGTTCGCAACTCATGACTAGCTGAAGATGTGAAGTATCTCTCCCTCTCGACAAATGCACAGATCCGCTCAAGAGTTTTCTCAATGGTACCAGCGAGCACGCCAACCTCATCATTACCGAACCGCTCAGAATGTATGCGTTTAGGATCTTTGGCCGAAAGATGCTCAACGTCGATATCCGCGACAATTCTGGCGAGCTCCGCAACAGGAGCGATAGCTCTACGCATCACAAGTACACCAAGCCCAAAACCAAGAGTACCGAGCGTACCCACGACTCCGGTGATAACAAAAAGCCACCACCAATCCTCTGATGACGCAGCCTCGATTCCGGCAACGTCAAAAACCACAAATGCACGTTTCTGTTGATTAACGGAAGGCATTACCGCCACATGCAGCTGCTCCGAGTTGAATTCGTATATTCCTTCTTCAGGGTTTTTCTGCGCCCATCCCCTGAGTGATTCCGGCAAGCTGCCAGCCTCATCGTATCCGCGAAGGTTGGTCGTCAGAGATGGATAGTTTTCGACAGCACGCTGTAGTTGATGCACCAACACGCGGTCTTCGCTCAACCTGATCGCAGCGAAGAAAGCAAATCCCCAGGCGACGCTCAATACAGCAACACACAAGGCAAATGCAATTGCGACACGCGTGCGCAGACTGCGCCGATACACTACTGAGCGTCCTCGGCGATTCGGTACCCAATACGATGCACGGTATGAATTAGCGGGCTGTCAAACGGCCTGTCGATGGCTTGCCGCAGCTTGTACAAGTGCGAGCGAAGCGCATCACCATCAGGGCGCTCGTCAGCCCACAACAATGTTTCGAGATCATCGCGAGTCACGACAGACGGCGACAATTCCATCAATCGTTGAAGTAGCTTCATACCGGTAGGATTGAGATCGACGCGCCGCCCGGCTCGATGGACTTGCAGCGTGGATCTATTCATCGTCAAATCACCAACAGTTAACAGGTTGTTGGCTTTTCCGTGACTACGTTTGTACAGGGCCTGCAGTCGCGCATGTAACTCTTGTAATGCAAATGGCTTGACCAGATAGTCGTCGGCTCCCGCTTCGAAACCCTTAAGCTTATCGGCAAGCGTGTCTCTGGCCGTAAGCATCAATATGGGCGTTTCCACATCGACATCGGTTCGCAGCTTCCTGCAGAATCGTAGGCCATCCATACCAGGAAGCATCAGGTCCAGAATGATAATATCGAATCGATGCGACAACGCCAGATTCATCGCACCTATACCGTCATAGGAGAAATCCAGAATATAGCCACGATTCTCAAGATAAGCTGCAATGTTCTCGCAGATATCACGGTTGTCTTCAACAACCAAGGCTCTGATCGGCGCCGGACAAAGTGCATGGGGCATATTCTGCTATCCCTTACCAGGCATAATCCAGTCGCAGACCAATGAGCGGCTCGGCCTCACTATCGTCTTTCACTTCAACGCCTCGGCGGTAGTCAAACTCGGTGTCGTCGCTCGACGACGATGCAGTCAGGTTGATGACATCGAGAAAGGCAGTGAGATCTATGGGGCCAAACGCGCGCCGATAATCAACGCGAGCGTTCAAAGAGCCAGAGCTGTTTTTGCGACCGACATTGCGCTCGGTGATCTCTTTCGAGAAGCGTAGAGGCTGCCCGGGCCCCAGTACGTCAGAATGAATAATAAACTCGTCGTCTGGCCTGCCGGAGAGATACTTGTAGCGCGCGGCGACCTTGCAGCGATCGCTGATCTCCCAGGTCAGGCCGAGGGTAGCAACATGCTCACGGCTGAATTCGGGGACCACGTCACCGCGACCGTCTTTCCGGTCGACTTCGGCATCGTTGTAAGAGTAGGTTGCGGTAGAGTAAATACCTTCGCGAATCGAACCGTTGATCACAATATCAACACCATACGATCTGCCGTCACCCATGTTCGCAAACGTACCGCTTGCCCGATCAAGGTCTATCACCAGGTTGTCGAGGTTCTGATAGTAGGCTTCAGTCAACACCGACCATTCGTTGTTCGGGGAATATTTCATTCCCAGGCTACGATGCGTGATTTTCTCGGCCTCAAGGTCATTCGACTCGTTAGCGGCAAGCTCCAGATATCGTGGCGACTGATAGAAAAGACCTGCAGTCAAAAAATATCTAAACGTCTTGCTTGGCCGCCAGTTTATGTTGATCCGCGGCGAAGCTAAGCTTTCGTCAGCAAAGCCGTCCTGTTCGACCCTCAGGCCAGTCCCGAAATCCCAGTTACCGAGTTCAAATACCTGCTCTGCGTAACCAACATAGCTCGTTTCCTCTCGATCTATGGAGGAGTTGGTGCTCTCAGGTGTCAGCACAATGAAACGCTGTTCCGGGTCTGGCCTGGAGTCATCATCATCGTAGACAAAACGGTTCCAGTCGCCATCCAGGACAGTGCCGTAGTTCAACTCAATTTCCGTTACTCTAAGGCCGGCGCTGAATGCGCCCCATTGATTGCCTGTCTTGAAATCGCTTCGCCAGCCGATCTCCGTCTCGTCTTCACTGACCGTAATTATTCTCTCCCGCACCGGATAACTGGACGCTGGAGAACCTGCTGGGACCAGATCCGGAAAAGATTCACCCTCCGAACTGAGCTTTTCGCTTCTGCGGTAGTAAACCTTGTTGGTCCAGACAGATTTGGCTCCGATCAAAGATCGCAGCGTCAGCCCATAAAGATCGCTATCCTGCTCGGAATCCTGAAGTGCAGCATCTTCGAAATTGGGCGATTCGAACACGTGACTGACGTCGCGCGTATAGTCTTCGCGTGTGTCGATCAGTAGAACTTCGAACGTGTTGTTCTGGCTGATGCGCATGACCGACTTAACAATGACGTCTCTTAATTCTACTGTGTTAAAAACCATGATAGTATTCGCACATCTTGATCCATCGCACGAGGTGTGAGATGAGCGTGATGCTGGAGCGTCGATTTGAGCGGTATTGCGCGTCGATCACGGAGACGCTGGGGCACGCGGACCGGCACGCGCCGGCGCAGTGGTATCTGAAAGGCTTGCTGCTGCCTGGGGAGCGCAAGAGCGTGGAGCCGATGGCGGCGCGGGTGTGTCCCGAGAACGTGCGCTCGGCGCACCAGTCGATGCATCACCTGGTGGCGGCGGCGGACTGGGACGATGGTGCGGTCCTGGCAGCGGTGGCCCGGCAGGTGGCGCCCAAACTGCTGAAGGAGGACGAGCGCTGCTGGTGGATCATCGACGACACGGGCCATCCGAAGAAGGGCCAGAAATCGGTGGGCGTAGGCCGGCAGTACTGCGGCCGACTGGGCAAGACGGACAATTGCCAGGTTGCGGTCAGCCTGTCTCTGGCCACTGCGCAGGGCAGCTTGCCGCTGGACTATCGCTTGTACCTGCCGCAGGAATGGACCGACGACCGGGCGCGCTGCGATGCCGCCGGCGTTCCCGCGCAGGTGGACTTTCTGAGCAAAGGGCAGATCGCGCGCGCGCAGATCGCGGCGGCGCTGGATCGAGGGGTTGCGCGCGGCGTGGTGTTGGCCGATGCAGCGTACGGCAACGAAGCCGCGTTTCGCGACTGGCTGAGCGAACAGCAGCTCGACTATGTGCTGGGCGTTCGCGTGACGACGCAGGTGTGGTGCGGGCCGCATCAGCCCGCACCGGTCAACCCCGCGCGCGGGCGCCCGCGCACGCGTCTGGTGCGCGATGCGCAGCATCAGCCGATCGACGTGCTGGGGCTGGCACGCGCGCTGCCGGCCAAGCAATGGCGCCCCCTGACATGGCGCGAAGGCACGAATACGCCGCTGCGATCGCGGTTCGCCCGCGTGCGGGTCCGCGCCGCCCAGGCCAATCGGCCACGCGCCGAGGAGTGGCTGCTGATCGAGTGGCCCGTCGCCGAGCCCGAGCCGGTCCATTACTGGCTCTCGACGCTGCCGCAAGACACGCCCTTCAAGGCCCTGGTCACCCACGCCATGGGTCGATGGATGATCGAGCGCGACTACCAGGAACTGAAGTCCGAACTGGGCCTGAGTCACTACGAAGGCCGCAACTGGCGGGGCTTCCATCATCACGCCACGCTGTGCATCGCCGCCTACGGCTTTCTCATGCTCGAACGCTTGAGCGGTAAAAAAAACTCCGCTCGATTCCACCAACCTCCCGTACCCGAAAGTTTCCAGCCGCGCGGCAGCCGGGCCGATGCAGCGTCACGTGCCTTGGTCGATCGCTACCCTGCGCTTCCGTCTCGCACGCGTCATCGCACACGCCCTGCCACAGTGCCCCTGCTGTGGACCACGGCGAGATTGGCGGGATAGGAAAACATGACTGCTTTTATAACACAGTAGAATTAAGACTGGCTCCCCGATGTCGAGTTCTTCGATGGTTTCGAACAAAGCTCCGAAATCCAGTCGTCGAGCCGAAATGAGCATCGTTGAATCTTGAGTGATTCCTAAAGGGCCGTCGTAACCAACCTCATAGCCCGCAAGGTCGAGGCGCAGACTTGCTGAAGGGCTTGGATTGCCACCTGCGACTTCCAGTTTCAGTAACGATGCAGCCCGTCCACCATAAGCTGCACCCCAGCCACCTGGTGAGAAATCCGCACCGCTGATAACGTTGGGTGCGAATATCGAGAAGCGGCCTCCACCACCAACATCCTCTTCTTCACCCAGTGTCGCATCGAAGTGCACCGCTTTATCGAATGGAAAGTCATCAACGAATAGTAGATTATCTCTGGGCCCGCGACCGCGTACGCTAAAGCT
>JAJFJX010000178.1 GCA_021773655.1 Panacagrimonas sp. | reverse complement strand
GCCTGGCCGAGTTCGGGCGCTACTCCGAAAACGCGGACGTCGCGCGCAACCGCCTTGGAATCGAGGAGACGGCCCTGGCCACGGCCAGCGACACGCTCAACCGCGTGCGCGAACTGGCCCTGCAGGCCAACGGCGGCATCCAGTCGGAGGAATCGCGCCGGGCCATCGCGCAGGAGTTGCAGTCGCGCCTGCAGGATCTGTTGTCCGTCGCCAACACCACCGACGGCAGCGGGCGCCATCTGTTCGGCGGCACCCTCGATGGCGGCGCACCGTTCTCGCTCGATGCGGTGGGTGCTACCTATAGCGGCGGCGCCGGCGTGCGCGTGATCGACATCGCGCCCGAGCGCAGCCTTGCACTGGGCGACACCGGCACGGCAGTGTTCCAGTCGTTGCGCACCGGCAATCAGACCTTCGCCGTCAACGCAGATACCGCCAACACCGGTTCGGCGCATCTGACTCGGGCACGCCTGGCCGATGCCGCGGCCTGGGACGACGGCAGCTACACCTTGAGCTTTGCCGCCGGCAACTACGAGGTCCGCGATGCCGGCAACGTGCTGGTGCAGTCCGGTCCGCAGGTCGAAGGCACCGGCATCCGCTTTCGCGGCGTGGACCTGACGCTCGACGGCACGCCGGCCGACGGTGACGTGTTCCACATCACGCCGAGCGCGCCGCAGGATCTTTTCGCGCTGGTGCAGAAGGTCATTTCGCTGGTCCAGACATCGCCCGCCGACGCGGCCGGTCGTGCGCAGAACCAGAGCGGATTCTTCGGCGCGCTGGAGGAACTCGATGCCGGACTCGCGCACCTGTCCGGCGTGCGCGGCACGGTCGGCAACCGCTTGGCGGCGGTCGACCAGGCGGTCGAGCAGGTCGGTGCGCTCGACGTCCAGGCACAGGAACTGCTGTCCGGCCTGCGTGACCTGGACTACGCCGAAGCGATCGGACGTCTGAACCTGCAGATGACTGCGCTGCAGGCGGCGCAGCAGTCCTACAGCCGCATCCAGGGCATGTCGCTGTTCGATTTCCTGCGCTGAGCGTTCACCGCAGGCGCGACCGCCGAGCCTTTTGATGGAGCCCCACGCCGCGCACGCGCAGATAGATGACCGCCATCGCGTCGCTGCGCGCGTGGCAACGACGCCTCCGCTCATCCACCGCCGGCCTCCGGTCATCCTTTTTCGATCCCGCCCCTCAAGAAAGGCGCGGGCAGGCCGAAACAAGTACCAGCAACGGCACACCCACTCGCGCCGAAGCAACGGCCCAACCGAGGCATCGACAGGGCGGCCTCACTCACCATCAGGAGCAACACCATGGCTCAAACCATCAACACCAACGTGATGTCGCTGAACGCGCAGCGCAACCTCAACATGTCGCAGGGTTCGCTCGCGGTGTCCCTGCAGCGTCTGTCTTCCGGCATGCGCATCAACAGCGCCAAGGATGACGCCGCCGGCATGGCCATCACCGAGCGCTTCACCTCGCAGATTCGCGGCCTCGATCAGGCGTCGCGCAATGCCAACGACGGCATCTCGCTGGCGCAGACCGCCGAGGGCGCGCTGGTGGAGGTCACCAACAACCTTCAGCGCGTACGTGAACTGGCGGTGCAGGCGTCCAACGCCACCAACTCGCAGTCCGACCGCGATGCCCTGCAGCTCGAAGTCGGGCAGGCGCTGCAGGAAATCGACCGCGTCGCCAACCAGACCAAGTTCAACGGTGTGGCACTGCTGGACGGCAGCTTCAGCGGCGCGGTGTTCCAGGTCGGCGCCAACGCCGGCGAGACCATCTCGGTGGCCTCGATTGCGGATGTCAACATCGCGGCGCTGGGTTCGGTGACGCAGTCGCAGACCTCGGTTGCGGTCTCTGCCATCACCGCTCCGGGTACGTCCATCGCCGCCGGCGGCATCGAGGTCAACGGTGTCGACATCGGTGCCATCGGCGCGGCGGGTTCGGCTCTGGAGCGTGCAGGCCAGTTGGTCAATGCCATCAACACGGTGTCCACCGCCTCGGGCGTCGGCGCGACCTACAACGCCTCGACCAACGAGATCATCCTCACCGGCAGCGGCAACATCGCGGTCACCGGCACCCTCAACGATGCCACCATCGGCGGCCTGACCAACGCCACCGCGGCCACGGCGTCGACCACCACCGGAATCACCACGCTGTCGGTGTCCAGCTACACCGGTGCGCAGCTCGCGATCCAGCAGATGGACAGCGCGCTGACTCAGGTCAACACCGCGCGCGGCAACCTCGGTGCGCTGCAGAACCGCTTCACTTCGGTGGTCGCCAGCCTCACCGCGACGTCGGAGAACCTGAGCGCCTCTCGCGGACGCATCCAGGACGCCGATTTCGCCAAGGAAACCGCCAACCTGACCCGCGCGCAGATCCTGCAGCAGGCCGGAACCGCGATGCTGGCGCAGGCCAACGCGGTGCCGCAGAACGTGCTGAGCCTGCTGCGCGGCTAAGGCGGGTTCACCCGCGCGTCAACCCGCCGCGGCCGGAAGCCCTGCTCCCGGCCGCGGCGCCCTGATCCGGTCGGGAGGCAGTCATGGCCACCGAAGTTTCCAACATCGTGCATCCGGCGGTCCCCCGCAACGGGGACGGCCTTTCGGCGTTTGCCAGCCGCAGCAATGCGTCCGGAACGTTTTCCGGCGCGGCGCCGGTCGCGGCACCGCCGGCGACCTCCGAACCATCGTCGCAGTCCGAGGCGGCGGCAGACAGCCTGGCGCGAGCCCTGGACGCGATCATCGAACGCGCCAGCAGCCAGGGCGCGGCGCTGGACTTTCGCGTCGACGAGGACTCCGGGCGCCTGATCGTCAGCCTGGTCGACCGTCGCGACGGCACCGTGCTGCGGCAGATGCCGAGCGAGGAAGCCCTGCGCATCGCCAGGTCGCTGGCCCGCGAGCGTCCCCACCTGATCGAGGTCCGCGCCTGAAGCGGGCCACTGGAGTCATCCCATGCCACTGTCCTCCTCCGGAATCGGTTCCGGGCTCGACGTCAACAGTCTGGTTGCGCAGCTGGTCAGCGCCGAGCGCAGCCCGCAGGCCAATCGCCTGCAGGCCACGCAGAGCCGCATCAACGTCAACCTGTCGGCGCTGGGGACGTTCACCGCCGGCCTGAGCCAACTGCAGTCGGCGGTCGAGGCATTGGCCGGCAGCGGCAGCGCAGTCGGTCGACTCGGCGCCACGCTGTCCCGCGAGGGTCTGTTCACTGCCGCCACCGCTTCGGGCGCCGTCGCCGGGCGCTACGAGGTCGAGGTGCTGAGCCGTGCCAGCGCCCACAAGATGGCCAGCCAGGCCTACGCCGGCGGTGCCGATAGCGTGGTCGGCAACGGCAGTGTCACCGTCGGCATGGGGGCACAGAGCTTTCAGGTGCAACTGGTCGATGGTGCCAACACGCTGGCCGAACTGCGTGACCGGATCAATGCGGCCTCCGACAATCCCGGCGTGCGCGCCAGCCTGCTCACCGAGGACGGCGGGACGCGTCTGCTGCTGACTTCGGGCCAGACCGGCACCGCGCAGAGTCTGAGCCTGGCCTCGACCGCCGACGGGGGCGGGGATCTGCTGAACTTCGTCGACACCCACCCGGCGACCGACGCGAGGGTGCGGATCGACGGATTCATGCACACCGATGGCGACAACACCATTACAGGGGCGCTCGACGGCGTGACCCTGAACCTGCTTGCAGCCGAACCCGGCACCGTGGTGGACCTGGACATCCGCGCCGATCACGCTGCCGCTGCCGAGGCGATCCAGCTCCTGGTCCGCAACTACAACGCGGTGGTCGGCGTGGTCAAGCGGCAGGCCGGCTACGACCCCGCCAGCCAGACCGGCGGGCCGCTGATGGGCGATGTCGCGGTTCGCACCGCCATGCAGCAGCTTCGCAGTGTCATGGGCGGGGCCCACGGCGGTGGCGAGGTCAATCTGCTGGCGCAACTGGGCATCACCACCAGCAGCGACGGCACGCTGACGGTCGACAGCACTGCGCTGAGCGGTGCGCTGGCGCAGGACCCGGATGGCGTGCGCGCGATGTTCAGCGCAAGCGATGGCATGGCCGCGCGGATGTCGACGGTGCTGGACCGCTTCCTCGGCAGTGACGGCAGACTGGGTGCGCAGACCGAGCGTCTGCGCCAACGGCTTGAATCCATCGGCGATCAGACCGAGGCGCTGGACCGGCGCATGGCTGCGGTGGAAGCGCGCTACCGTCGCCAGTTCGTGGCCCTCGATGCACTGGTCGGGCAGATGCAGACCACCAGCAACTATCTGGCCCAGCAACTGGCCAACCTGCCGGGGGCGTCGCGGACCTGAGTGCCCGGAACGGGGGCGCCGCGCCCCATGGCGCCTCAGATGACCGGGGGCCGACGTGGCCAGCGCAGGCTGACTTCCAGGCCGCCGCCCGGCCGCAGGCGGGCTTCGGCGTGACCGCGATGCGCCCGCAGGATGCGCGCCACGATCGCCAGTCCCAGTCCGTGTCCTTCATTTCCGGCGCTGGCCCGGCTGCGGAAGAACGGCTCGAACAGGCGCGGCAGATCCTCCGCCGGAACGCCCGGGCCGCGATCACGCACGCACATCAGCGCCTCCTGCGGTTCAACCTGTTCCTGCACCTGCACCTGCACCTCCACCAACGAATCGGGCGGCGCGTGGCGCACGGCGTTGCGGATCAGGTTCTCCAGCGCGCGGGTCAGTGACTCGCGCTCACCCGATGCAATGGCCGCATGGGCCGGTTGCATCAACTGCAGACCCACCCCGCGCTGACCGGCCAGCGGGCGTTCGGCCTCGATGACGTCCTGCGCCAGCTCGTGCAGGTCGATGGACTGCAGTTCGCGCCGGTTCAGCGGTTGTTCCAGGCGCGCCAGGCTCAACAACTGACCGACCAGCGCGTCGATGCGCGTGATCTCCCGATCAGCGCGTTCGAACGACGGACCCGCTGCGTCGTCCCGCGCCAGTTCCAGTGCAAAGCGCAGCCGTGACAGTGGCGCCCGCAACTCGTGGGAGACGTCGTGCAGCAACTGGTCCCGGCTGTCGACCAGGGCCTCGATCTGCGTGGCCATGCGATCAAAGTCCCTGGCCAGGCGCCCGTACTCGTCGTTGCGTGTGGCCAGCTCGCCGCCGACGCGGCTGTCGAGCTGTCCGGCGGCAACGCGACGCACCACCGTCTGGATACGTTCCAGCGGTGCGGCCAGGTGGCGTGCCACCACCCAGCCGACCACAGCGATGGCCAGCACCGAAAGCAGGATCTGCAGGCCCGGCAGCACGGCGCGCTGCCAGGCGCGTGGTCGAGGGGGCGCCTGCAACAGGATCAGGTGGGTATCGTCATGCGGCGGCGCCAGCCGCTGCGAGACCATCCACAGTCCGCGCGGCAGCCGCAGCTCGGCGTGGTCCACCAGCAGGTCCTCCAGATGGCGGGCGACGATGCGCGGCGCAGGACTGCCGTCGAACCGCCGACCGTCGCGCAGCAGATACCAGCGCCGGCGGTCGTCGCGGTTCGGATCCTGCAGTTCCTGCCCGGTGGCCAGCAGACGCTGCGCCTGGGCAACCAGGGGTGCAATGTCCGGCGCGCGGTCGGCGCGCCGCTCGAAGATGGCGTAGGCGATCACGATGCTCGCCGCCAGGGTCACGATGTTGACCGCGCAGAACCACAGGAACAGGCGCCGGTAGATCGTCATGCCGGCTCAGTGCGCTTCGATGAGCTGGTAGCCGGCACCACGGATGCCCTCGATGCGCAGATCGGCGCCTGCCGCCGACAGCTTCTGCCGCAGGCGGCTGACATGCACGTCGATGGCCCGGTCGTAGCGCTCCAGCGGCCGGTGCAGGGCGACCTGGGTGAGCTGCTCGCGAGTCACGGTCTGACCGTTGCAGCGGGTCAGTTCGAGCAGCACCGAGAACTCGGCACCGGTGAGATTGAGCCTCTGCTCGCCGAGGCTGGCGCGGCGTTCTGCCGGTCGCAGGCACAGTGCGCCGATCCGGCGTTCGACCGGCGCCTCCGGCCCGACCTCGGCGCGCGAGCGACGCCGCAGGGCCTGGATGCGTGCCAGCAATTCGCGCGGCAGGCAGGGCTTGGCGAGGTAGTCGTCTGCACCCCGCTCCAGGCCCATGATGCGGTCCACCGGCTCGCCCCGTCCGGACAGCATGATGATGGGCAGCGACTCGAATTCGCGGATGCGGCCCAGGGCGCTGAGCCCGTCCATCCCCGGCAGCATCACGTCGAGCACCAGCACCTCTGGCCGCGAGGCGCCGGATTCAAGGCGGGTGATGGCGTCCTCGGCAGAATGCACGGACTGAGTATTCAGCCCGTGCCGGGACAGGTAGTCGCCCAGCAGTGCGCACA
>JAJFJX010000177.1 GCA_021773655.1 Panacagrimonas sp. | reverse complement strand
CAAGTTGCCGACGTCGATAGCCGTGTCTATGGCGCGTTCTTGGAACACCTGGGCCGGGCGGTGTACTCGGGGATTCATGAGCCGGGCCACCCGACCGCGGACGAGAACGGGTTTCGCCGTGATGTTGTCGACCTGGTGCGCGAACTGAACCCTCCCGTCGTTCGCTATCCAGGTGGTAACTTCGTTTCGGCCTACAACTGGGAAGATGGGGTTGGGCCGCGCGAGGAGCGTCCGGTGTGTCTGGACCTGGCGTGGCGGTCTCGGGAAACCAACCAAATCGGCACCAACGAATTTGCCGATTGGGCAAAGCTGGCCAACACCGAAATGATGCTGGCGGTGAATCTGGGGTCACGCGACCTGGATGGGGCGCGGAACTACCTGGAGTACTGCAACCATCCCAGCGGGACGTACTGGAGCGACCTGCGCGCCAAGCATGGCTATCGCGACCCGCATAACGTTAAGCTGTGGTGTCTTGGCAACGAGATGGACGGACCGTGGCAGGTCGGACACAAGACCGCCCGCGAGTATGGCCGGATCGCTAACGAAACCTCCAAAGCCTTCAAATACTACGACGCGTCGATCGAGACTGTGGTCTGTGGCTCGTCCCACGACCGGATGGCGACGTATCCGCAATGGGAATCGACGGTGTTGGAGGAAAGCTTCGACAGTGTCGATTACATCTCGCTGCACCGGTATTTCGATAACTTCGAGAACGATACGCCGAATTACCTGGCGAAGACCATTTCGCTGGATCGCTACATCAAGACCGTGTCGGGGATTATCGACTACGTCAAAGCGAAGAAGCGGTCGAAGAACAATGTCTTCATCAGCTTCGACGAGTGGAACGTTTGGTATCACGAACGTGAAAACGACAGCAAACGTATGAAGGAATGGGATTGGCCGGTGGCGCCGGCGTTGCTTGAGGACATTTACAACTTTGAGGACGTGCTGCTCGTCGCCGGAATCCTCAATGTGTTCCTGCGCCACGCGGACCGGGTGAAAATCGCTTGCATCGCGCAATTGGTGAATGTCATCGCGCCGATCATGACGGCGACTGGTGGGTCGGCCTGGCGGCAGTCGATCTTCTACCCGTTGCAGTTGGCGTCGCGGTTAGGCCGGGGCATCTCCCTGAACGTGGCGACGCGCTCGCCGACCTATGACTGTGACGAAGCCGACGACGTGCCGTATGCGGATGTTAGTGCGGTGGCGTCGGAAGATGGTTCGACACTGACTGTATTCGCGGTCAACCGGCACATGAGCGAGCCGATGGAGATCGACGCGAGCTTGCTCGGCTTCGGCGGCCTGACGGTCACCGATCACCTGGTGATGTCGGATACGGATCCGAAGACTGCGAATTCAATGCAGCAACCAGACGCGGTGCGGCCCAAACAAGGGTCGGGGCTGGCGATTGTTGAGGACAACCGGCTGATAGGCGCACTACCGGCGTTTTCGTACTCGGCGATTACCTGCCGCACGGCGGCGTGATCGTTTTGTTATGTGAAATAACCACTTAGGGAGGAAATGCGATGAAGTTAAGTAGAGCTATCCTTGCCGTTCCGGCGTTCTTTGCTGCGGTTAGTATCGCCGAGGCGCAGACCGAGGTTGTTTGGTGGGATTTCTTGGGCGGCGGCGACGGCGTTCGCATGAAGTCGCTGATCGATGAGTTCAACACTTCACACCCGGATATTGAAATCCAAGCGACGACGCTGGAGTGGGGCGTGCCGTTCTACACCAAAGTGCAGACATCGGCGGCCATCGGTGAAGGTCCGGACATGATGACCTATCACACCTCACGCATTCCGCTGGCGGTGGACAGCGACGTTCTTTCGGAGATCACGGCCGACGATTTGGCGGCCATGGGACTGAGCGAGTCTGATTTCGCGCCGGCAACTTGGGATGCGGTGCAGGTCGGGGGGGCGCAATACGCCATTCCGTTCGATACCCATCCAATCGTGCTGTACTACAACAAGGAGAAGTTGGCGGCAGCCGGGTTGATCGGCGACGACGGCCTGCCGACTGGGCTCGACGGCATTGAGAATTTTGCCGCAGCGCTGCAGAAACTGCAGGAGGGCGGCACGGAATGGTCGATGTCGACCTTTACGGCATCGGGTAACTTCCAGTTCCGGACGATTTACTCGCTGCTCGGCCAACAAGACGGCGAAATGCTTACCGATGGCGAGTGGCTGGCTGGCGAGAACAAACAAAAATTGGCTAACGCCCTGAAAGTGGTGTCGGATTGGGTCGGTGATGGCCACGTTCCGGCATACACCGAATATCCGGCGGCGGTCGCGCTGTTCACTTCAGGCCAAGCGGCGATGCACATCAATGGTGTGTGGGAAGTGCCGACCATGGTCGACCTTCAGGAGAAGGGCGAGTTGTTTGAATGGGGCGCGATTGAGCTGCCGGTATTCTTCGATCACCCATCGACCTACTCGGACTCTCACTCGTTTGCTATTCCGAACAACAAAGACAACCCAATTTCGGCTGAGAAACGGGCAGCAGTTCAAGCGGTGATCTCCTGGATGCTCGAAAACGGGTTGTTCTGGGCGACAGCCGGGCATATTCCGGCGCTCAACGCGGTCACGGAGTCGGCTGAGTACAAGGCCATGGAGCCGAATGCGACCTACGCAGTGCTGACGCAAAACGCCATTTTCGACCCGAAGTCGAAGTTCGCGGGAGTTGCTTCGCCGATGTTCGAAGCGGCTGGCAACAGTTTCACGGCCAGCGTCAATGGTGAAATGGAAGCCGGCGAAGCGGTTGATTTGATGAAGGACGAGTTGGACTTCCTCGAATAGGGCGAGATAGTAACAGCCGGTGCTGACGACTACAGCGCCGGCTGACGCTCGCTGAAACCCGGTGGATTGCCATTGATGAACAGACGCTCAGAGACAACGGCAGCGTTGCTGCTTATCGCTCCGTTCGTTGCGGTTTATTGCTGGCTGTTCATCTATCCGACCCTGCAGATGGTTTACTTGAGCTTCACCAACGCGCCGTTGATCGGTCCGGGCGAGTGGACTGGATTGCGCAATTTCGAGCGGCTGTTCGGCGATCGCACGTTTAAGATCGCGGTGTGGAACACGTTCTACTTCGTCGTGTTGACCGTGGTTCCCGGAACCTTAGTCGGGCTGGGTATCGCGCTGATGGTGAACCGGTTGAGGGGCTGGATGCAGAGCATGATTCTGGCGGCGTTCTTCCTGCCGTTTATCCTGCCGGTCTCGGTCGTCTATCTGGTGTGGAACTGGATGTTCGATATCCAGTTCGGGATCGCCCAATACGTCATTGAACCGATTGTCGGCGAGCCGGTGGCGGTGTTCCGCCAAAAGGCGTGGTTCATGCCGGCGGTGGCGTTGGTGACGATCTGGTGGACCAATGGTTTCAACATCCTGCTGTTTCTCGCTGGACTGAGGAATATCTCGCCGGAGATTTATGAGGCGGCGGAGCTGGAAGGCGCGGGCCGCTGGGCGGTGTTCCGCAAGATTACCTGGCCGCTGATCTGGCCGGTGACGGTGTTGGTGCTGACCATCCAACTGATCTTGCAGTTGAAGATCTTCGATCAAGTCTACTTGTTCTCCCTCGGCGGGCGCACGCAAACCACGATGGTGCTGGTGCAATATATTTTTCAGCAAGCGTTCGTGAACAATCGCGGCGGTTATGGCGCGACGGTGGCGTTGGCGCTGTTCGTCATCATTATCGCGTTTTCAGTCATGCAGTTCCAAGCGTTGCGGTTGCGAGGTGAACGATGACGGCGGCTCCTACAACGACGGTTGCGACGGGGGTGAAACATCCCAAAGCAATCCGTTACCTGGATATCGGTGGGCTGATTCTGACGGTGCTGACGGTCTTTTGTGCGGTTATTTGGGCGTTCCCGCTGTATTGGGCGGCGATCACCACGTTCAAGCCCGAGCATGAAATTATCCTCCCCTATGTTGAGTTGTGGCCAGAGAACTTCACGTTGAGCGCCTACTACCACGTGATTTTCAATACCAAGATCGGTATCTGGTACGTCAATTCCGTGGTCACTGCGGTTTCCGTCACAGTGCTGGTCGTCGTCATGGGGGCGGCGTGTGGTTATGCGATCTCACAACTGCAATTTTCCGGACGCCGGATCCTTTGGTGGACGATCCTGGCCAGTTTTATGGTTCCGATCCAGGCGTTGATCATCAACCATTTCATTCTGATGGCGCAGGTGAGCCTGCTCAATTCCTGGTTGGGCATTATCTTGCCGCAGCTGATCGCGCCGATTGTGGTGATCGTCTACAAACAGTTTTTTGATTCGTTGCCGCGCGATTTTCGCGAGGCGGCGGTGATCGATGGGGCCAATCACTTCCAACTGCTGTTCAAAGTGTTTCTGCCAATGAACTGGGGCGTCACCACGGCGCTTGCCGTGATTACGTTCATTGGCGCGTGGAACGCGTTTCTGTGGCCGTTTTTGGCGGCGCAGTCGGAAAACATGATGACCATCGCCGTCGGTATTACGCAGGTCAGCGACGCGTTCGGCATTTACTACGGCCGGGAATTGGCCGGCGCGATGATGGCTGGGCTCCCGGTGGCCGTGCTGTATCTGCTGTTCCAGCGGCGGGTGACCCAGGCCATTACCTTGGCTGCCGGCATCAAAGGCTAGGGTCAAGGATACGTGGTTGAGGCCGCTCAGTTCACCCTGTCGTTTGGCGATGTCGAGGATCTGCTGGCCGAGCGTGGGCGTTGGTCAGGGTGGACCTCGTGGGCATTGACACGTTAACTGTCGCGGTCGCCACGATCGGATCGTGATCCGGATCAGGCTGCAAGCCAACCTTGATTCCAGGCCACAAACGTCTCGGCTCGAAACTCCTTGAAAATACGACGCGATAGAAGATGGCGTTGGACGTAGAAAGCATTGTAGACGGCTGCGTGGATCGACAGGAACCGTTGGGCCGATCCCGGTGATTTGAACCGCTGCTGCTTTCGTTCGCGTCGTCGCACCGGTTGGTGTGAGTTCTCGGCTCGATTGTTCGCTCGTAATCCCTGATCGTGGACCGCTGACAGCCGTTCTTCGCGAATGGCGACGGCGGACCGAGAAGCATCCAGTTATCGTTGATCGGCGTCCAATCAAGGTCGTCACTGACAATCCAGTTCGCGACATTGCGCCACAGCATCAGTGCCGGCGGCATTGACACGTTAACTCGGTGGCCGTCTCGGGCAGGGGCCGCTACCGTCGGCGTATGACCCCAATTTCTTTCAAACGACATCGTTTTCCGCCAGAGATCATCCAGCATGCGGTCTGGCTCTATGCCCGGTTCACATTGTCATTTCGCGATGTCGAGGACCTGCTGGCCGAGCGCGGCTTTGATGTGTCGAACGAGACGGTTCGGCGCTGGTTCCTAAAGTTCGGTCGGCTGATCGCCGGTAATCTTCGCCGCAGCCGTCCACGTGCCAGTGCTCGCTGGCTTCTGGACGAGATGGTCATCAAGATCCGTGGCCGTAATCACTGGCTGTGGCGGGCGGTCGACGCCGAAGGCGAGGTGCTCGACTTCCTGGTCCAGCCACGACGCTGCTCGCGATCAGCGCGGAGGCTGTTGTGAAAGCTGCTGCAAGAAGCAGGGCTTTGCGCCGAAGCGCATTACCACGGACAAGCTCAAATCCTACGCTGTCGCCATTCGCAAAGAACGGTTGTCTGCGGTCCACGATCAGGGATTACGCGCGAATAATCGGGCGGAAAATTCCCACCAGCCGGTTCGTCGACGCGAACGAAAACAACAGCGGTTCAAGTCGCCCGGATCGGCCCAACGGTTTCTGTCGATCCACGCTGCCGTCTACAACGCCTTCCGCGTCCAACGCCATCTTCTATCCCGACGTATATTCAAGGCGTTTCGAGCCAAGACGTTCGTTGTCTGGAATCAAGGTTGGCTTGCCGCCTGATGCGGATCATGATCAAATTCTGGCGACTGCGGCAGTTAACGTGTCAATGCCGTCAATTGATATGCGATGCTCGGTCGACCGACGGAGGTATCGTGATATGTGGAAACACTCTAAGTGGCACTTTTGACGAGGCTAGCGGCTACCTCGCCTGCTGACAGAACATATTTTGGATCGCGATGGATCAACATGATCGTGGCTGCGCCATCGAGGAGC
>JAJFJX010000176.1 GCA_021773655.1 Panacagrimonas sp. | reverse complement strand
TGGAGTGGGCGACGGCGACGGCCATGCGCACCGACGCGCGCAGTTCACCCGGCTGCAGGATTACAAGAACGCCGCCGGCGTCGACAGCCTGCGCACCGCACTCGATGGCGCCGCCTGCGGGCTGGACCTGCAGCCGGGCGCGCGCTACTGGATCTTCGGGACGCTGGCGCCGGGCAGCACACAGGTCCGCACCGGGTCTTGCGATGGCAGCCGCCCCATCGACCAGGGCTTCACCGATGTCGCGGCCGACGCCGTGCACGAAGTGCTACTCGAACAGCGTCGCGCGCTGGACTGCCCCTCACCGGCGCCGGCCGAGATCGCGGCGCGCCTGCAACTCACGGCGGTGCCGCGTGCCGAGGCGGCGATCACGGGGCAGCGCTCGCCCAACGGCGCCTACGCGTTCTGGATCGAGAATCCGTCGCCGGTCCAGCGCCCGCCGCGCATCGCCAAACTCCTGATCGACCGCGAGCGCGAAGAGCAGCTCGAACTGCGCCTGCACGGCATTGCCGCGGCGGCGAGCGCGCAGTGGGTCAACGAAAAACTGGTGCTGGTGCGCGTGCCCTGGAGCCGCCACCTGCGCAGCGAGGTTTTGATCGACGTCGAGCGCGCCGCGATCCTGTCGGTGGACAGCGCCCGGCTCGATGAAACCGGCCGCGTACAGCACTGGCTGGATGCGGATTGTCGCCGCCAGCCGTAGGTCGGGTCATATCCGACGGTGTGCGCGATGAAAGGTTCTGACGGCAGGCTCTGCCCGCCCTGTCCGGCCTTCGAAAAAAAACCCCGCCGACAACTGAAGTCGACGAGGTTGGCATCGGGCCGGGGTTTCGGACCCCGGCGCAAGATGCAATGCAGACCTTACTGCGCGGCGACGATCAGGTTGTTGTGCACCTCTTTCACGCCGGCGATGTCCCGCGTGACGCTCTCAGCCAGCGCGACCGAAGCATCGCTGGTCACATTGCCGGAGAGGGAGACGACGCCATTGCTGGTCTCCACGTGGACGCCCGCCGACTTGAGATCGTCTTCGGCCATCAGCGCAGCCTTGATCTTGGTGGTGATAGCCGCGTCGGACAGGTAATCACCGGTCTTCTCGATGGTGGTCTTTTCCTCCGCTGCATGAACGGCAGGCAGTGCTGCAATACCAAAAGCGGTGCTGGCGGCAAGAATGATGGCGTTGATCTTCATGGTGTGCGTACTCCAGATTGTAAATTTGATACGCCCTTTATCGACGACAAGAACAAAACGGATAAATGCGAATGAACCGTCGCAACTTCAGAGCGCATGCCTGCTGATTCCTGTTTCCGGTGGCGAACCGGCGCGAGTTGAAGAACCGTCCAGCTCAGCGCGGACCTTCCTTGATCTCGGCTTCCTTGGACTTCACACGATCCATCAGTGTCTGGATCTGTTCTTCGGCCTTGTCGCGGGCAATGCCGTAGCGTTCCTGGATGCGTCCTGCGAGATTCTGTGCGTTGCCTTCCACCTGCAACCAGTCGTCGTCTGTCAGCTTGGCCCAATGCTCTTTTGCGGCGCCAGCGAACTGCTTCCACTGACCCTTGAGGGTGTCACTGTTCATGCGGTACTCCCGACTGCGTCTGTTGCGTGACTGGATGTCACGTCGAGCATGATCGGCGCGGCGCACTGAATCAGGCGTGAACCCCGGGTTTCGATACTCACTGAAAAGCCGAGTAAAGGACCTTTGAAGCGAACAATCATATCTTTGAAGGTTTTTTGATCAGCGATGTCTCTCAGCCAGCGTCGTTCGCGTGAACGCGGGAATCCAGAGGGCGCGAAAGGCTCTCTCGGGAAAGCACATCGGCCGGGCCTGGATTCCCGCCTGCGCCGGAATGACGCCGCTTTCGATCCAGGCTGCGTTTCTTATCCACTGCGGATCCATTTTGAATCAGCGCCGACGCTCGACCGATGAGATTCTTTGAAACCCGCCGGAAGGAACAAGCCTTGATCCCTTTTTATTCCTGGGACGGTCGAGCCGTTCGTCCATCAGTACGTTCGAGCGTCCTTATTGTCTTGACCCGTTTTTCGATCAGCGACGATTCTCAGCCAGCGTCATTCCCGCGAATGCGGGAATCCAGAGGGCGCGAAAGGCACTCCGCGAAGTGCACATCGGCCGGGCCTGGTTTCCAGCCTGCGCGGGAATGATGCCGTTGTAGGTGCCGGTTCAATTTCATTTCCAATCCGGATCCATTTTGAATCAGCAGGGACGGTCGAGCCGTTCGTCCATCAGTACGTTCAGGCGTCCTTAGGTCTCGATCCGTTCTTTGATCAGCGATGTCTCTCAGCCTGCGTCATCCCCACGAATGCGGGAATCCAGAGTGCACGAAAGGCTCTCCGCGTAGTGCACGTCGTCCGGGCCCGGATGCCGGATCGACCTGCAGCTATTCGGAGTGACGATGACGGATGAGTGAACTCGATGTTCCGTCATTACCGGACCGCGTCGACGACTGGAATCGATGCAGGCGTTCGCGTTCGGCATGCCCCGGTCGGGTCGAGCCTGGCCGGAAACTGCCGGGTCCGGGCATCCTAATGTTCCCGATACCGAGCGCCCTGCCTGACATGCTGCCCTACATTGCCGCCATCGTTGCCGGACTCGTCCTGCTGGTCTGGAGTGCCGACCGCTTCGTGGAGGGCGCCGCCGCGGCCTCACGACACGCCGGCATGCCGTCTCTGCTGGTGGGAATGGTGATCGTGGGCTTTGGCACCTCGTCGCCGGAGATGGTGGTCTCGGCCATGGCCGCGCTGGATGGCAACCCCGGCCTGGCGCTGGGCAACGCGCTGGGATCCAACATCGTCAACGTCGGCCTGGTGCTGGGCGCCACGGCGGTGCTGGCGCCGATCGCGGTACGGTCCGAGATCGTGCGGCGGGAGTTGCCCCTGCTGCTGGTGATCGGACTGTTTGCCGGCTGGCTGTTCCTGGACGGGGCATTGACGCGACTCGAATCCTTCGCCCTGCTGGCCGGATTTGTCGGCGTCGTCGGCTGGTCGATCCACGCGGCTCTGCGCGGGCGAGCCGATGCCCTGGCCGATGAGATGGATGCGGAGCTGGCGGTGCCGAGCATGCCGCTGGCGCGCGCGATCTTCTGGCTGGTGGTCGGGCTGGTGCTGCTGATCGCCAGTTCGCGCCTGCTGGTCTGGGGTGCCGTGGGCATTGCCGAGGCGCTGGGTGTGAGCGACCTGGTCATCGGCCTGACGATCGTGGCCATCGGCACCTCGTTGCCGGAACTGGCGGCGAGCGTCCTGGCCGTGCGCAAGCAGGAACACGACATCGCGCTGGGCAACGTCGTCGGTTCGAACATGTTCAACCTGCTGGCGGTGGTGGGCATTGCCGGCAGCATCGCACCCGTGGACGCACTACCGTCAGAGCTGCTCTGGCGCGACTGGCCGGTGGTCATGGCGCTGAACGTGGTGCTGCTGGTGATGGCCTATGGGTTCCGCGGGCCGGGACACATCAATCGCGTCGAGGGCTCGCTTCTGCTGCTGGCGTTCGCAGCCTACAACGCGGTTCTGGTGCATTCGGTGATGGTGCCCGCGGCCATGGCCACCGGGGCTGCGGGCTGAGGCCGTTTGCCGGCCGGGCCCTGACTGGCAGCCGGGTCCCGCGGCTTGACGGTCTCAGCGCTTTCGTCGATCGCGGTGGCAGATCCATCGCCACGCAACCAGCTCTGGACTGCAGTCATGGGCCGCGACGGATCGTGTGCCACCGCAGCCAGGCGATATGCGAACTGGCCGTCGCGGGCGTTGTGATCGCTCCAGCCAATGCCGGGCCGCGAGGCCACGCTGTCCTGAGTTGCTAGCATGGCGACGTGAATTCAGGTCAGGGCGCAACGGAGAACGAACGGTGAAGCTTGTGATTCTGGATCGGGACGGCGTGATCAACGAAGACTCCGACGACTACATCAAGTCGGCCGACGAGTGGGTGCCGGTGCCGGGATCAGTGGAGGCCATCGCGCGCCTGTCGCAGGCCGGCTGCAAGGTCTTCGTGGCCTCCAACCAGGCCGGCATCGGCCGCGGTCTGTTCGACTACGACGCCTTCGCCGGTATCCAGTCGCGCATGCTGCAGAAGCTCACCGAGCTCGGCGGTCAGGTCTGCGCGACTGTGTTCGCGCCCGAACACCCGGACCACGCCACCGAGATGCGCAAGCCCAATCCCGGCATGCTGCGCGACATCGCTCGCCGCATGCAGATGAGTCTGGACGACGTCCCCTTCGTCGGGGACAGCTGGTCGGACATCCAGGCGGCGCGCGCCGCCGGGGCCAGCCCGGTGCTGGTGCGCAGCGGCAAGGGACGCCAGACCGAGTCGGCCGGGCACGACCTGACCGGCGTGCCGGTGTACGACGATCTGGCTGCCTTCGTTTCGGACTGGCTGAGCTGAGAGCCCGGGCGTTCAGCGGGTCGCGCTGGTGGCATCGTCCTCGCGCCGCCGTTCGATCTGCACGCCCACGCCTTTGACGTGGCCGATGGCGCCGGGCTTGTCGATGCCAAGTTTCAGGGTCTGGATCGGAAACCGGTCGAACAGTGCCCTGGCGATGTGCTCGGCCAGTGTCTCCAGCAGCTGCGGCTTGAGGGTGGTGGCAATTTCACGAACGGTGTCGCTGACGGCCGCGTAGTCCACCGCATCCCGGACGTGATCGCTGCTGGCCGCAGCCCTGGTGTCGACGCCGAGTTCGAGGTCGAACACCAGGGGTCGTTCCAGCGTTCGCTCCCAGAGGTGGATCCCGATGATGGTGTGGATACGCAGGCCGCGGAGGAAGATTTTGTCCATGCAGGATTGTAGAGGCTGGCGGCGCGGCACTACGATGCCCGTCCACTTTGTCCGGCAACGCGCCACCGATGTCCAACAGTCCTTTTCTGCAAGCCGCCATGGACGCGGCCGACCGTGCGGACAAGATCATCCGCACGGCCTACCGCGGCACGTTCGATGTCTCCGTCAAGGCAGATTCCAGCCCGGTGACCGAGGTGGACGTGGCGGCTGAGCAGGCGATCCGCGGCCTGCTCGGCGAGCGCTTTCCGTCTCACGGCTTCTACGGCGAGGAAACCGGCCGCACCGGGATGGAAGCGGAGTATCTGTGGCTGGTCGACCCCATCGACGGCACCAAGTCCTTCGTGCGCGGCTACCCGATGTTCTCGGTTCAGATCGCGCTGATGCATCGCGGGGAACTGATCCTTGGCGTCTCCAGCGCACCGTGCTGGAACGGCGCCAGCGGCGAGCGGGCATGGGCCGAGAAGGGGCGCGGTGCCTGCCTGGACGGACTGCCGATGCAGGTGGCCCCGACCACTTCCATCGCCAGTGCCACGCTGTCGACCGGCAATCTGGCCAGCCTGGCACTGTCGCCGGCGTGGTCGAACCTGGGCGTCCTGATTCCGAAGCTGCACCGCCTGCGCGGCTATGGCGACTTCTTGCACTACCACCTGCTGGCCGGCGGCCGGATCGACGCGGTGATCGAGTCCGACGTCAACATCCTCGACATCGCCGCGCTGACGGTGATCGTGCGCGAAGCCGGCGGTACCGTGACCGACCTGCGCGGCCACCCGGTGGGCCTGGACACGACCAGCGTGCTGGCTGCGGTGCCAGCCCTGCACAAGACACTGCTCGAGGCGGTTGCCTACGGATGATCGTGGACTGACGCCAGGGCCATTCGGGCAGGCCAGAAGCGCGGCGTATACTGAAAACTTAAACGGTCGTTCAACGACGATCCGGAACGATCC
>JAJFJX010000175.1 GCA_021773655.1 Panacagrimonas sp. | reverse complement strand
CTAACGCATCGTCTGCCTCGACAAATGAAAGAAGCACATCGAAGCCGCGCGGCACATTGTAGAAAAGCGTCGGACGCACCGCCTTCAGGTTCCGCACCGTCGTTTCGATACGGCCAGGCATCGGCTTGCCGGCGTCGATATACATCGTGCCGCCATGGCGCAGGATCTGGCTGAAATTGAAGTTGGTGCCGAAGGTGTGGCTCCACGGCAGCCAATCGACGATTACCGGCGGCCTTTCGGCGAGGAACGGCCAGAGCAGATCGACCGCCTTGCCGTTGGAGCACAACATTCGCTGGGTGTTGATGACGCCTTTCGGCATGCCCGTTGAGCCCGAAGTAAGCAGGATCTTGGCGACCGTATCGCCGGTCAAACGTGAGCGCGCCTTCTGGAATCCCTCACCAGCCTCAGTTTTTGTCAGCTCATCGAAGCTGATGGCGCCCGGCAGGGCTGGCGTGCTTTCGTCGCTGACAACGCTCGCGCCATTGAGTTCGACTGCGGCGAGCGCTTTCGCAAAAGGCCCCGAATTCGAGACATACACCAGCCCGGGCTCGATAATTTCGAACACGTGGCGCAGCTTGGCGAAAGTCTGCGACATCAGCGAATAGGCCGGCGATACCGGAACGACCGGTATTCCGACCTGCATCGCGGCGAGCTTGAGGATGCCCATGTTGACGGTGGCGTCGCACAGCAACGCGATCGGCCGCTCGGGAGTATGGCCGCGATCAAGCAGGGCCTGTCCGACCCGGGCCGAAAGATGGGCGGCGGCCGCGTATGTTAGGTTGCGCCACGCGCCGTCGGCCTGTCGCTCCGCTAGAAAAACATTGTCCGGCGCCTGCTCGGCCCAAGATTGAAGAATTTCGCCCTGATGGACCGGGTACGCACCAAGTTCAATACGCGATGTGAGGATTGTCGCATCGTCTGCGCCGAGCACACTGTCCACTCTCGGTTCGGCCAGCGAGGTCATGACAAATGGCGCGCTCTTGATATCGCCTGTATTCATGGGAGATCCTCCCTGAAGCACCCTTTGGGCGGCGTATCTTATTGCCCTACAAAGAGGCGTTTATTTCAGTTGCGTCAATTTATATGCGTTTGCGTAAAACCAGTGTCGTGTTGGTGAAAATTAGGTGGTTACCCAGTATCGCGCGTCGGCGGCAGATATCCTATTCTCCTTCGGCACATTGTCTAAACAAATACAGTTTATCCCTAATCGACCGGGCAACATAACATCTCTGATCGCCGGGCGCCCGGCCCACTAAGGCGGATCTATCGTGAATCCCGTGTTTTCCATGAAGTAAGGAGGCCTGAAAACCATGAGTGACCGTTACGCTGCCTACACACGCCTGAAGTTTGACTACCCGAAGGAACGGATTCTTCGGATCACCTTCAACGAGCCGGAGAAATACAACGCCGTTGACCAGGAAACCCATACCCAATTAACGAATATATGGCGGGACATCGATGCGGATCCCGATATCAACGCAGTGATCGTAACCGGCGCCGGCAAGGCGTTTTCCGCCGGCGGCGATTTCGAGCTCATCAAGGAAGTCATAGCAAGCCCTGAAACACGCATGGCCACCTGGAAGGAAGCCAAGGATCTCGTCTACAACATCATCAATTGCAACAAGGTGATTATTTCAGCAATTAATGGTCCGGCGGTGGGCGCGGGCCTCGTCGTGGGCATCCTCGCCGATGTCTCGATCGCCAGCAAATCGGCGCGCATCGTCGACGGTCATACCCGGCTCGGTGTCGCGGCCGGCGACGTGGCGGCAATCATCTGGCCCCTGCTCTGCGGGATGGCCAAGGCCAAATACTATCTCATGACCTGCAAGCCGATCAGCGGCGAGGAGGCCGAGCGGATCGGGCTCGTCTCGATGTGCGTCGATGACGACAAGCTGCAGGAAGAAGCCCTCGAGGTCGCCGAGTCGCTTGCCACCGGGGCGCAGAGCGCGATCCGCTGGACGAAATACGCGCTCAACAACTGGCTGCGCATGGCGGGGCCCATCTTCGACACCTCGACAGCTCTTGAGTTGCTCGGCTTTACCGGTGAGGAAGCCAAGGAGGGCCTCGCTTCGCACCTCGAGAAGCGCAAACCGAACTTCCCGCCCAACTGTCCGGTCTAGGCGGCCTGATCGGGCCGGGGCCGGCCGCCAAGGCGCCGGCTCCGGCCGCTCCTCGGTCATTCAACGGGTGCGGAAGCGAACCGGCAGCGCCTTGATGACGCGGGTCACCAGGAGGTCCGACCAGTCGGGCGCTTCCTGTTCAAGCTCGAAATCAGTGAGACGATCCAAAAGCCGGCGAAACGCGATCTCACCTTCAAGACGGGCGAGCGGCGCGCCGACGCACAGATGCATGCCGTGTCCAAAGGCGAGGTGCGGGTTCTTTGCGCGCGCGACGTCGAGCCCGTTCGAACGCTCGAACTTTGTTTCGTCGCGGTTGGCGCCAAGCACCGAGGCGAAGATGCGATCTCCCTTGGCGATCGCATGATCGGCGATCTTGCAATCCTCGCTCGCCACCCGCACAAGCATCTGCGCCGG
>JAJFJX010000174.1 GCA_021773655.1 Panacagrimonas sp. | reverse complement strand
AAAACCCGTCGTCGCAGTTGTTCGCGACAACGGGTTAAATCCAAATCCGGTTCGAGTCCCGAGTTCCACTGTGGAACGGAACGACGGGAGTCGAGGCAGGGAGAGCGTTCGGATTTGGTGCCACCTGGATCGACGTGTGGAAGCTAAGGTGCGGCAGCACTCTGGTCTGTACGTTGTCGAACAGATCCATCCCGATCCGGCCACACGAATTTACTTTTGCCTCTGAAACTCGAGTTGGTCGAGGCCGGATCAATCGTTGACACCACCGGGCGCCATCACCCGGGCGTAGTCCTCCACCACCGCGGCGTAGCATTCGCAGGCGACCCCTTCCAGGCCGACCCGATCAAGGATGCGAATGTCTCCGCGCGTGTACTCGATGAGATTGCGCTGCTGCAAGGAACCGGCTGCGATGGTGATACCGCTGCGACGCACGCCCAGCATGTCCGCCAGGTATTGATGGGTGAGATGAAAGTGATCGGCGTGCGCGCGGTCGTGGGTCAACAGCAGCCATCGCGCCAGGCGTGCTTCCACCTCATGAAATCGCGTGCAGGCGGAGGTCTGCGCAAGCTGCGCCATCAGCACATAGAGATAACGACTCAAGCCCTGATGCAGCGCGGGGCTGTTGCGTAACTCGCGGCGGAATGCGGGTGCGGTGACGCGCAAGGCCGCTCCGGTGCCCTGCACCACGCCACGCAGGGGCACATTGTTGACGCCCAGCACCAAGGTGGCACCAAGCATGCCTTCGTTGCCGATCAGGCCCATCTCCAAGGGCGGATGGGTGCCTACGCTGACCACCAGCGAGATGAATCCGGTCAATGGAAAATAAACGTGCCGGAACGGCTGATTGGGTTCGCACAGGATATCGGCGAACACCAGGTCCACCGGTTCACTCAGCGCCAGCAGGCGCTTGCGGTCGTTCGCGGGCAGGGTTTCGATCAAGCGGTTGGTGACCGGCTTTGCAGTGCTTGTGGACACGAATGCTCACGCAGCGGCCGTACGCCAGGTGTGGCACCGGACAGACGCTGGAGAACAAGCCGGCCAGCGAGGGTGTCGCGGCGCAGGCCACCGCGTCGGTTCGATGAACCACATACCCGTGGTATGGCCATGGGCTGATCGCGATGCGCTGCACGGGCCGGAGGGCAGGCTTCATGACCTGCCGCGCACCGCAACCTGCCTGGCCCTGCCGGCGCCATTGCGGTGGCGTGCTGCCAGATCGCCGGCGAATCGTGCGCAGGAAATACGGCAGGTCTACAAAGCCGTATGTTCGTGCCTGGTACAAGCATGAGCACTGCCATGGCGGCAATGGCCACGTAGCGCGCACGCAGCGCGAGGCCGGTGTCGACCGCGCGATCCTGGCCCAGGGGCATGAGCTGTATCAGGCTGCTCACACACGCGCGCAGCGCCGTCGAAGCCGTGAAGCCTGCACCTGGACCCTGGTCGGTCCCGGTCCCATCGATCCGCAACGTGACGCCCACGTATCGAACATGCGCAGCGACACCCGCAGCGATGCTCTGCCCGCAGGGTGATCATTCAGACCACAACGTACTTGAGGCGTGCCGCCCACCTCGCTGCATGCTCAGGGTCAGACTGCAACTCCCACGGCATACCGCTCGCCTTCTTGCATGCTGCAATAGCCCGATCCAGCGCCGGGCCGATGATCGGTCTGCGCGCATGCTCGATGCTCACATGCTTGGTGCCAGGCGAAGGCCCCGCCACGCGCCCGTGGCACCGGATGGAGCCTCCGCGCTGACTGCCGCAAGGTTTCGCAGGCACACTAGGTGCGGCGTCTCGGGGCGTGGGAATGTCCCCATGACGAGACAGACGAGGCATCTAGTGATGAAACACCTGAAGCATGCGATTTTTACCGCCATTCTCGTGTTCACCGGATCGCAGGCGTTTGCGGGGACCTTTGACACGGTCGACGCCGATAACAACGGTCAGCTCTCGAAGAGCGAGCTCCGCAGCCACATGGACAGCAATTATTCCAATTGGGATCAGGATGAGAACGGCAAGCTAGACGAATCCGAGTTCGGTGAGATTGGCATCCATGACGACTTCAACAGCTGGGACGCCGATCATGACAACTATCTCGATAACGGCGAGATAGGAGATGGCGTTTTCAGCCGCTTCGATGATGACGAAAATGGTCACTGGGATGGCGATGAATGGGATGACGCCGGGGATGCCGGCCTTTGGGATGTCTGAGTAACGTCGCATCATGGATTTCCTGCGGAAGTGATCCTTCCGCAGGATCTCCTTTTGTTTGGCGGCCGGTCGCAGTCACCAGAACGTTCCAAAGTAAAGCCTCGTGCTTATAAATGACCAAAAAATTGAGAACGCAATGTCCTGTGGACCCGGGGACCTGCTCCGAAAGCAGACGGAGCTGGGCGATACAGGTTTTCTTCCGATCGAACTTGCCTGATCGGACTTGAACGTCTGATCGAATCGGTAGCGCAAATGGAGACGGTGCCAATCCCGTGCAGGCGCAGAAGTCACTGGCCGAGGATCATCGCCAGCGATGAGAGTCTTCGAATCCCGGCGTTCTTCGGCTGAGGCGATCGTTCGCGACCTTTCGCCGAATCGCTTCCCGATTCACTCCACGCGCACCTCGATCCCGCCGACGCCGTCGATGCGTCCGCGCATCACATCGCCGGGGACCACCGCACCGACTCCTTCGGGCGTGCCGTTCATGATCACGTCGCCGGGCCGCAGGGCCTCGTAGCGGGACAGGAACGACAGGCTCTCGGCCACCGACCAGATCATCAGCGACAGGTCCGAGGTCTGGCGCACCTGGCCGTTGACCTCGAGCATGATCATCCCCCCGACCGGATGGCCGATCCTGCTGGCGGGTTGCAGCATGCCGATCGGCGCCGAGGCCGCAAAGGCCTTGCCGAATTCCCAGGGCCGGCCCTTGTCTCGTGCGGCGAACTGCAGGTCGCGTCGCGTCATGTCCAGGCCCACCGCGTAGCCGAACACGGCCTGCAGCGCCTGCGCCTCGGTGAGGTTCGACCCGCCGCCGCCCAGCGCCACCACCAGTTCGATCTCGTGATGCAGGTTGTTCGTCATCGGCGGGTAGCCGATGGCCACCGCGTGCGCGGCGTCCACCACCGCAGCGGCCGGCTTCATGAAGTAGAACGGCGGATCGCGCTCGTCGCCGCCCATCTCGCGCGCGTGCGCCGCGTAGTTGCGGCCGACACAGAAGATGCGGCCGACCGGAAAGCGGTCCTCGCTGCCGGCGACGCCCAGCGTGGCAATGGCAGGGGGGTCAATCACGTAGCCCACGGTGAAAAGCTCCTGATGAAGGATGATCGAATCCAGGACCGGCCCGGCATCCCGGACGGCATCCGACGGCATACCGATGTCGAAGGATCGTTGCACGCCAGTGCCTGTTCACACCACGTCGGTCGCTGCGTTGCGAGTCCGGAATCCGGAATCCGGTCAGACCAGGCGCGGTCGACGAGGCCTGGTGACTCCAGGCGAGCCGTGCGCAGTGGCATGGCCAGCCGCCGTCGGCAGCGATCAGCGTTGCGTGAACAGGTCCTGGCCTCCCAGCCGGGCGCGATCATGCGGTGCGTCGAAGTCCGGCAGAGGGCCCAGCGGCACGACGCGAGTCGGGTTGATGGCGGTGTGGCTGGCGTAGTAGTGGCGCTTGGCGTGGTCGAAATTGCAGGTGCCGGCGATCCCGGGCTGCTGATACAGATCACGCAGATAGCCCGACAGGTGCGGATAGTCCGAGATGCGCCGCAGGTTGCACTTGAAATGCCCGTGGTACACGAGGTCGAAACGCAACAGGGTCGGCAACAGGCGCCAGTCGGCCTCGGTGATGCGGTCGCCGCACAGGTAGCGCTGCGTGGCCAGGCGCGCGTCGAGAACATCCAGGGTGTCGAACAGCGGCACCACGGCCTCTTCGTAGGCCGTCTGGGTGGTGGCGAATCCGGCCATGTAGACACCGTTGTTGAGGGTGTCGTAGATGCGCCGGTTCAAGGTGTCGATCAGTTCGTGCAGGTCCTGGGGGTAATAGTCGCCCGGAGCAGCGCCGACGCCATCGAAGGCGCTGTTGAACATGCGGATGATCTCGCTGGATTCGTTGGAGACGATGCCGCCGCTGTGGCGGTCCCACAGGATCGGCACCGTCACCCGCCCGCTCATGTCGGGCCTGGCCGCCAGATACACCTGGTACAGGTAGCGCGCGTGATGGACCGGATCGGCAATCACGCCGGCGGCCGGCTCGAAGGTCCAGCCGTGCTGGTCCATCAACCAGTGCGTCACCGACAGACCGATCATCGACTCCAGGCCCTTGATGCGCCGGTAGATCAGCGTGCGGTGCGCCCAGGGGCAGGCCATGGACACGTACAGGTGATAGCGCCCGGGCTCGGCCTTGAAGCCCCCGACGCCACTCGGGCCGGGCCGGCCGTCGGCAGTCACCCAGTTGCGAAAACCCGTTTCGCCGCGCTCGAAACGACCGCCGCTGGCCTTGGTGTCGTACCAGCGATCCTGCCACTTGCCTTCGACCAGTAATCCCACGTTCTTCCCCCGGGCCTGTCCTGCATGGGTTGGCGCCAGTCTTTGGCGCGCCGATCCTGCATGGGCATGGTAGCCGGTGACCACAGGCCGCCACGCGGGCGTCGAGATGTGCGGTGCGGCCACACTTCGGGCGAGCGGCGCCCCGCGTGGATCAGAACGTGTCCTTGACCCAGCCCAGCAGGCCACGACGAGGCGGCGATGCCGGCGGCTGGCCGTCGGCTTCGAGCGCCTCGCTGACTTGTCCGCAGTAGGCAAAGCGCGGGACGCGACGGCCCTGGCATTCGACCTCCTGGTTCCAGACCCTCAGCCTGCGGGTGCTGGTGGGCAGCCCGGCGCGCGGGTACAGGCGCGTGTAGACCACCACCACCTCGTCGGTCTCGTCCTCGCGCGCCAGGCACAGCGCGAGGTACTGCGGGCCCTTGTAGTGCTGGTAGAGGCCGGGCTGGAAATCCTCGACCA
>JAJFJX010000173.1 GCA_021773655.1 Panacagrimonas sp. | reverse complement strand
CCAGGCCACGAATCCGGCGCCGACGGCACCAACGCCGCTGGTGGCCAGGGTGAGAAAGCGCCGGCGCGCCGGGTCCACACCCGGACTCGCGGCGGCGGCCACGCTTTGCGTGCTCATTGGAATCAAGCCCCCTGAAAGGTCAAAGTAACGCTCGGCGGGGTCATGGGCAAGAGTGCCACCATGCCTCAGCACCCCGCCTAGCCCGGCGATTATATGCGGCCGGGGCCTGGTCCGAAACCGACCCCGTCGCGACCGCGGGTTTGCACCTGATGTGCGCCACCTGGCCGCCCTACAAACGCGCCAGTACGCCGGCGGCGATGGCGATCTGGTAGATCACCTGGATCACGTCCTTGCCGAACTGGAACCGCTTGGTATCCACCGTGGGCAGCACCAGGATCTCGTCGCCGGGCTCGACCTGCGTGGACATCACGAAGCGCTGCCCGTTTTCCGAGGCAATCTCGCCGGACTGGCGGATCAGCAGCACTTGATCGCCGGACGATTTCTGGATCAGTCCGCCGGCCTGATTGATGTAGTCGCGCACGTGGTAGCCCTTGCGCCAGACAAAGGCGTTGGGCAGGTACACCTCGCCGTGCACGCTCACCAGCTGGCTGCTGCGCGGGATGCGCACAACGTCGCCGTCTTCCAGTGCGATGCTGCCGGCGTCGAGCTCGCGCGGCAGCACCACCTGCCCCTTGGGCTCGACGTCGCGCGCGCGCTCGACGAACTGCAGCACCAGTTCGGCCTCGCGGGTGCGCAGACTGGCCTCCTCGGCGGTGGCGGAGCGTGCCGACAGCACCGCCTGTTCGAGCTTGTTGAGCATCTCGTCGAGCATCTGCTTCTGGCGCTCTGCCACGCTGACCCGGTACAGCTGAAGGCCCTCGGGTTCGGACTGCGGTGAAAATTCCACTTGCGCCAGCAGATCGGCCAGGGTCGCCGAATAGGGCAGGACGTACTGGCCGGAGCCTTCGTGCTCGCCCTCCAGGGTGACCGCGATCTGCCCGATCTGGCGATCGGCGATCACCTCGATGACATCGCCGGTGACCACCGGACCGGCCAGACGCGGATCACCGACCGGCACGTAGATGATTTCACGCCGGCGCCCCTGGTTGCGGGTCAGGCTGACGTGAGTGGCGCGGCCGCTGATGCCGGCCATGGTCAGCACCTGGTCGATGCGCGTCGGCGGCAGGAACTCGAACTGCGCCGGGCTGGCGACCAGCCCCTCCACCCGAACGGTCGGGCCGATCGGGCCGACGAAGATGCTGTCGCCGTCGCGCAGCTGGATCTGCGGCAGGCGACCGCGCGTGATGAAGTCATAGAGGTTGACCGCCGTCACCAGCTTGTCGCCGCGCAGCACGCGCACGTCGACATAGCTGCCCGACAGCGGGTCGATGCCTCCGGCACGGTCGATGAAGTTGAGGATGGAGTCCGAGGCATAGCCCGGATACAGGCCGGGACGCCGTGCGAATCCGGACACGAACACCTTGACCGGCTCGGCGCTGGCCAGGGTGGCGTAGACCCCGACGTCCTCGCGATAGACCTTGCGCACCTCGCGCAGCACGTGTTCGTTGAGCTCGGCATTGCGCACGTTGACCACGCGCACCGGCCCCACCCGCGGGATGAACAGATTGCCCTGCGGATCGACCTGCAACTGCAACTGCCCGTCGACCGCCCCCCAAAGCTGGATGTCGATCTGGTCGCCGACGCTGATCAGGTAGTCCGGATTGAAGCCGCGAAACGACTCCCGTGCGAACCGGCCCTGGAACAGGCTGCTGCCGAATACGCGGTACTCGGTGAGCTGCGACTCCGCCGCCAGCGCCTCGGGCACCGGAGGGGCCAGACCGGTATCGGCACGGCGCTCCTCGCGCGAGGGGTCCGAGTACTGCAGCGGGGTCTGGCGGTCCTCCCACAGCGGCTGTGGCGTGGGCAGGCGGGGCGAGGTCTGCGCCGACGGCGAGGCTGCCGAAGTCCCGGGGGTTCGACCCTGGGACTGGGTCGGATCGGGCAGTGGCACGCCGGTGCGCGGGTCCACCAGCTGCTGCTGCGCCCAGGCCGAGGACAGGCTGGCGCCGGCCAGCAGCGCCGTGAGGAGCACCAACGGGACTCGGGCTCGGCTTCGACGGCCAGGGCCAGGGCCGGGGCCAGGGTGTACTCCACGGCAGGCGATGGGTCGGGCCATGCTCTTCATTCCATGTGATCGCGGATCGAGGCGATCAGCAATCCCCCGATCAGGAAGGCCAGATTCAGCGCCACGAACAGGGTCGCGACGTTATAGGCCCGGCGCGGCATCAGCGAGGCATCCGGCCGCGTCGGCCCGGATACCCGCACCAGGTGCTTGACCTTGCGCGAGGCATCGAGCTTGGACGACTCCAGGCTCTTCAGGCTGCCCTGGTAGACATCGGTGGCCACCTGCACGGCCAGCTCGCGTTCCTTGAATTCCAGCACCAGGTCGTTGAGCGGCTGCTGGTCGCCGGCCTTGACCTGACGTGAGCGTTCCTGCTCGATCTGGCTTTCCATTGCGGCAATTTTCTTGCGCTTGGACACCACCTCCGACGCGGTTGGGCTCATGTAGGCCCGCAGCGCCTTGAGTTCGGTGCGGGCACGCGACAGCTCCTGCTGCAGGCCGCCGATGATCTGCGCCACCGCCTGCGACTCCAGCACCGGATCGAGCATTCGATTCTGGTTCTGCAGCTTGATCAGCGCCGCGGTTTCCTGCTGCAGGCGCAGGTTGGCCTTGTCCAGCTCGCCCTGCACGAAGGCCACCTGCTCGCGCGCCAGGCTCTGCCCGACCTCGTTGACGAAGCGCTCGGCGCGTTCGGCAATCCGGCGCGACAGCGCCTGCGCGTAATCCCGGTCGAAGGCCTGAACCTTGAGCTGGATGATCGGCGCGTTCTCGTCGATCTCCACCTCCACGTAGCCCAGATACCGCTCGTAAAACGCCTCTTCCGAGGCCTCGGCGTCCATGCGCGAGAAGCTGTCGACGGTCGGGGCCGAAAAGTGTGCGCGCAGGTCGATCTCCGCCTGCAGGTGATCGAGCATGGCCGGACTGCGGATGAAACTCCTGACCAGCTCGGCGTCCAGCGCCGAACCGGACTGGCTTGGGGTCAGCAGGCCCAGGGCGATGGTGGCCACCCCGGCCGGGTCGTCGCCCTCCACGATCAGGCGGGTCTGGCTGAGGTAACGGTCGCTGGAGAACAGGGCGTAGTACAGCGCCAGCAACAGCACCGGCAGCAGCACGAAGCCCAGGTAGGCCCAGCGCCGCTGAAAGATGCCCTGCGGGCGTGGCTTCATCGATTGTCCTTGCGGTACGCGCGGATGGCGTCTTCGATATCGTCGAAATAATGGGCCTCGCCGTCGCGGATATGCAGTCCAACCTGGCACTGCTCGCGCAGGCTCTCGACGTTGTGGCTCACCAGCAGGATACCGGCCACGCCGCGCTTGGAGGCGAACATGGCGTTGGCCCGCCGACGGAAGCGCTCGTCGCCCACCGCGGTGACCTCATCGATCAGATAGTAGTCGTAATCGAAGGCCATGCTCACGGCGAAGCCGAAGCGCGCCCGCATGCCGGAAGAATAGGTGCGGATCGGCTGCTCGAAATATTGATCGAGCTGCGCGAACTCCTTGATGAACGCCAGCCGGCGCGCCATCACCTCGGCGCTGTCGCCGAAGATGCGGCAGACGAACCTGGCGTTTTCCGAGCCGGTCAGCCAGCTCGACAGCCCGCCGCTGACACCGATCGGTGGCGAGATGCGGCCCTGGCAGCGGATCTCGCCGGCGCTGGGCGGATCGATTCCGGCGAGCATGCGGATCAAGGTGGACTTGCCGGCGCCATTGCGACCCAGGATGCCGATGTTGGTGCGTGCCGGCAGCGCCAGGCTCAGATCCCGGTACACGTGGTGGCGCCCGCCGCGTGGCAGGTCATACCACTTGGACACTGCGTCGAGCTCGATCATCGCCGCATCACTGGGTCAGCAGGTCGCGGCGGTAGCGCCGGTAGGCGGCCAGCCCGAGCAGCATGGCCACGCCGGCCGAGCCGATCAGGTACGCCCAGCTTCCCAGCGGATCATATTTGTGCAGCATGGCGCCGCGGGCCAGGTCCACGCCGTGCAGCAGCGGATTCCACAGCAACCACTCGCGCACCCCGGCAGGCACCTGGTCGATGGTGAAGAACACCCCGGAGATCAGGAACAGCGGTCGTTCCAGCACGCTGATCACCTGCCGCGACTCCGGCAGTTTCACCACGCATACATCGGCCAGCAGCCCCAGCCCCAGCGTGAACACGAACATCGTGGACAGCACCAGCGCCAGCAGCAGCCAGTTGTCGGCCGAGATCTGCTGACCGAACCACGCGAAGCCCGTCAGCAGCAGGGTGAAGACCACGATCATGGTCAGAAACTCGAACAGCACCCGCACCAGCAGCACGTCGAAGGGCTGGACCTGGCGGAACTGATACAACCCGCGGTAGGCCCGGGTGCCCCCCAGGCAGCGGTTGAACCCGTGCAGGAACATGAAGAACGGCACCAGGCCGAGCCAGAAGAAATACATGCCGCTGACGCCGTAGATGTCTTCCCGGCCGCGGCCCAGTGCGTGGCGGATGGCGGTCAGGCCGACCAGAAATACCATCGGCTGCAGGATCGCCCAGATGAATGCCGAACGTGATCGCCCGAATCGGTCGCGCAGTTCGCGCAGCACGAAGGCGCCCAGGGCATTGCCGAACACCGCCCAGGACGTGCGCTGCCCGGGTCGCGGCAGCGCGGCGATCAGGGCGCGCATCTGCTCGATCTCCTCGGCCGAGGGTTCGGCCGCGGCGCGCTTTTCGATGCTGCGCACGGTGCCGGCATCAAAGCGCAGCGGGCAGCCACGCAGCACCGCGCCGTCCCGGATGTCGCGGACCACCAGCCGGTCGCCGTCCTGTAGCGGCGCGTCGGCCGGCAGATGGAACCCGAAGGCGCGGCGCACCCGCAGCGCCTCGACCTGCGCCAGCGGCGCGCCGAGCACACAGCGCGCACCTTGACGGCCGTCGACCAGCAGCTCCAGCACTACCGGCTCCGGCCGGCCGCCGGCGTCCAGCCAGCCTTCCACGGCATGGCTGGACAGTGAAGTCACCAGACCTTCGAGAACGCTCAAGCCGACCGCTCCTGCTCCCGCTCCTGTACCCGTCCCTGTCCACCGGCGGCGGCGAACGGCAGATCGTCCAGCCAGGGCGCATGGACCGGCGGCGTGTCTGCCAGCCGCAGGTCCAGATACTGCCGCGTCAGCCAGGGATGATAGTAGGGATCGGCGTCGAGCCGGTGCAGCCAGCGCTGGCGCATGACGGCATGTTCGCGGGCGAACAGGGCCCGCTTCTCCGGCGTGGTGTCCCGCCCGCGTGACTTCGATTCGTGATGGAGCAGCTCGGCATACGGCGTCCAAACGCAGCGCCAGCCGCGCTCGGCCAGCTTCAGGCACAGATCGATGTCGTTGAGTGCCACGCGCAGATGCTCGGCGTCCATGCCGCCCACCGCCAGGAACTTGTGCCGGCTGACCGCCAGGCAGGCGCCGGTGACCGCGCCGACGGACTGCACCGCCTTGAGCCGGCCCAGGTAGCCGTCGTCGTGCTGCGGCGCGCCCCAGTGCAGGTGCCCGGCGACGCCGCCGATGCCCAGACCGACGCCGCCGTGCTGCAGGGTGCGGTCCGGGAAATACAGCTTGGCCCCCACCGCCCCGACCTGCGTCCGGACGGCCAGCGATACCATCTCGCGCAGCCAGTCGGCGTGCAGCACCTGGGTGTCGTCGTTGAGCAGCAGCAGCACCTCGCCACTGGCCTGGACTGCGGCCTGGTTGCAAATCGCGGAAAAATTGAACGCCGAGTCGAAGTGCATCAGACGTACCCGCGGATCGCGCGCACGGTCCTGCAGATAGTCCAGGGTGGCGCGCTGGCGGCTCTGGTTGTCGACCAGCACCAACTCGTAGTCGGGGTAGTCGGTGAGCTGCAACAGGCTGTCCACGCAGACGCGCAGGTGGTCGCCGCCATCCCGCGTGGGGACGATGATGCTCACCCGTGGGGCCGGCGTCGGCAGCGGACGTCGCAGGCGCAACCAGTCCGGACGCAGACCGGCGCTCACCTCGACTCCCGGCCGGTCGGCCCAGCGCACCTGCAGGGCGCGGCGCAGGTCCGTCGGGTCGGGCTTCGGTTCGTTGTCCAGCGGCCGCGAACAGCCGATGAGGGGCACGTGGATCATGTCCGAACCCGGTCGCTCGCGGGTCAGCCGCAGCAGCAGCTCGTAACCGGCAGCCGAGCCATGGCCGGCGCGCCAGCCGCCGACGTCGCGCACCCGCCGCAGACACAGTGCCGCCGGCACTCCGACGTAATCATGCGATTCGAGCAACTCCGGGTTCCACCGTGACTTCAGTCGTGGCCGGCAGCGCTGTCCGCTGGGGTCGAGGCGATCCTCGTCGGCATACAGAAGCACCGCTTCGGGCGCCTGCAGGCCGGCCACCGCCAGCGCGTACAGCGCCAGCGGCGTCAGCCGGTCTCCGGCGCGCAGGTGCAGCAGGTAACGTCCCGGCAGGGTGTCGATCAGTGCAGCGAGGTCGGTTCCGGCGTCGTGCTGGCGCACGCGCGGACCGACCCTCAGCGGCGGCGCGTCGCGCGGGATCGTCGCGCCCAGGATCTCGAGGTGCCAGTAAGGCCAGGCCTGTGCAACACAGGCGTCGATGCTGTCCTGCACTGCCGCGCCATCGGCGCCGACGGCGTCGAGCACGATCGCGAAACCGGGGTGCAGCGGCAGCCGCTGGAGGTGCGTGTCCACCGCTGCGGCCACGCTCGGTGGATCGGCCTCGACGCGGGCACAGAACGCAGCGTAGGCGCGCACGCGCGCGGCGTCGCCAAGGCTGCGAGGCCGGCGCCAGCGCTGGGTGCTGAACCACCACATCCAGTGCAGCAGTGGCCGCAGGCGCAGGGCATCGCTGAGCACCAGGTGCAGCGTGGCCCATGTGCCCAGGTACTGGATGGACAGCAGATGGACCTCTGCGGACTCCGCCGTGCTGGCCAGTTCGGCGTCCATGAGGTTCTTCCCGGGGTCTGCATCACCGACCCGGCCCTGCGCCGTCCACTGCAGGTCCACGCACCAGGTCGGCAGGTAGACCCGCACCTCGAAGCGCCCGCAGCGGGTCAGCGGAATCTCGGCGACATGCCGCGGCTGTGGCTCGCCGGCAGCCAGGAAGCCCACCCGCAGAACTCCGCAGAACCCGATCCGAGCCGCCAGATGCCCCTGCAGCCGGCACCAGCCGATCGGCAGCCGCGTCCCCGGCGCCAGGCGCGAGCCCCGGCTGTCGCCGACCGACCCGGGGTCGGTGTCCAGGGTCAGCGGCCGTCTGGACTGGTGCACCCAGCGGCGCAGTGCGCGCAGACGTCGGCGCCAGGCGGCGTCGCCCTCCGCGCGCGACCCCGGCCTCATCGCGGGGCGTCGGGACGGCGCAGCACGAGCAGGTCCTTGCGATCACCGCCGATCTGCCGCTGCAGGAGCAGCACCTCGCCCAGCGACCCCAGGGCCTCGCGCACCCCCGCCGGCGCCACCTGGCGCACGGCCGGCAGGGCCGTCCAGACCACGATCAGCGCCGCTGGCGGCAGGCCGGCAGCCACCGCGTGCAGGATCGCGACCAGCGGATCCACCCCCTCACTGGCGTCGAACTGCAGCACCGCGGCTTCGGCCGCCGGAGCCTCCCGAAGCGCCTTGCCGCGACCGGGCGCGTGCAGGTCGGGCGCGTGCAGGTCGAGCTTGCAATCGGCATAACCCTGCAGGCTGCGCGCGAAGTCCTCGTCGCCGACCACACGCAGGCACTGCGGGGGTCGCGCGAGCTGCGGCCATCGCGCCCACAAAGCTGCCCAGCAGCGGCTGGCGGCGCGCTCCCGGGCCGGCGGCGCGCACGGCGCCTGCCGCGCGCCCGGCAGACGCGACATCAGTGTCTGTTCCAGCGCCGCGCTCACGCCCTGGCGCCGGCCTTCCCAGATCCCGGCGGTACGGTAGTGCTCCAGGGCATCGTGATAACGGTGCGTCTGCACGGCGCGGGCGACGTCCGGGTAGGCGTGAACGTAGGCGTCGGCGTCGAAGCCCTGCGCCTCCAGCGGCAGGGGATCGAGCACGGGCGCGGGGCGCGGGTGCCGCGGCCGCGGCGGCACCGAGGCCGGGTCCACCACCAGGGGCGGATCGATGGGCTGAAGTCCGGCGGCGTAGTCGTCCCACTCCTGGCAACTGCGGTAATAGTCGTCGCGCGCCAGCTCGGCGTGCGCACGGTGCGATGCGCCGCGTGCCAGCAAGGTGCGCGAGGTTGGTTTGGGACCGTGAAAATGAACGATGGCCGAGGCATCGTTGCGGCCCCAGTGTGGCTTCCAGTTGAGCGCCAGCGGCAGTGCGTCCCAGGCCGGGCCGCCGCGGCGGCGTGTGCCATAGAACGCGCGCAGCGCAGCCTGGTCGTAGCCGGTCTGGCGCAGCGTATCCATGTGCTCGCGGATGTAGTCGCAGAACGGTGCGTACATCTGGCGCAGACGCGGCAGGTTCATCCACAGCACGCCGGAGTTCATGTCCGCGGGCTGGGTCGGATCGAACTGCGGAGCGGCGGCAAAAAACTCCGGCTGCAGGCCGCGCAGCTCGGGCTCCGGATCGCGCCGGAACATCACGTCGCAATCGGTGTAGAGCACGTAGTGGTCATCGATGCCCAGCGTCTGGCACAGCACCGGGATGTCCAGCCTCAGGTAGGCGCCGGCGCCGGTGCTGACGGACTGCTTGCGGCCACTGCTCCGCGCGTGTTCGACCAGCCGGTCGTACATCGAGGTGCGGTGGTGCACCACGCGTACGCCGTGATCCTGCATCCAGCGGGTCAGCGGGCCGGGCACGCCGTCGTAGATGAAGATCGGTTCCAGCCGGGTGTGGCGCCGGGCGGAGCGCACCGCGGCCTGCACCATCAAGCAATAGTTGCTGAAGTCGTTGCCCGCGTCGTTGAGGGCGAAAAACCACTTGATGGGCACGATCGGGGTCAGTCCGGCCACGGCTTCAGTCGAACACCACGGTCTTGTTGCCGTCGAGCAGGATGCGGTCCTCGACCTGCCAGCGCACCGCGCGGGCCAGCACCTGACGTTCGAGATCTCGACCCAGGCGCTTGAGCTCGTCGACCGTCATGTGGTGCGCCACGCGCGCCACGTCCTGTTCGATGATCGGACCCTGATCCAGATCGGCGGTGACGTAGTGGGCGGTGGCACCGATGATCTTGACGCCCTTGACGTAGGCCTGCTGATAGGGATCGGCGCCGACGAAGGCCGGCAGGAACGAGTGGTGGATGTTGATGATGCGGCTGGGAAAGTGCCGCACGAAATCGCCCGACAGGATGCGCATGAATCGCGCCAGCACCAGGAAGTCGGCCTGCGTCTGCACCAGCTCCAGGATGCGCGACTCGGCCTGCTGCTGGATGTCCTGCGCGAACGGCACGTGCTCGAAGTGCACCCCGAAGCCTTCGACCGCGGCGCGCAGGTCCGGGTGATTGGAGATCACCATGGCGATGTCGGCGCGCAATTCCCCGCGCGACCAGCGCCACAGCAGTTCAAGCAAAGCATGGTCGTGGCGTGACACCAGGATCGCCATGCGCGGCCTGTCCGCCGCAAAGGACATGTGCCAATCCATGCCGAAGCGCGAGCCCACCACTTCGCCGAAAGCGCGCTGCATGGCGTCGCGCGACAGATCCACATCCGGCGTCTGGAACTCCAGGCGCAGGAAGAAGCGACCGCCGGAGGCGTCCGAGGCGTGCTGATCGAGCTCGGTGACGTTGGCGTGGTGGTGATAGAGAAACGTGGTCACCGCCGACACGATGCCCGGACGGTCCGGACAGGTGATCAGCAGGCGGGCAGTGGTGTCAGGCTCGGTGGTCAATTCGGGGCGGCGCGGTTGGCGGGTCCGCCATTTCAGCCGGCGCCGGGTGTTTCGGCAACTGCGTGGTCCCTTCTCGGGCCGCGCGGGACGGCTCGCCCGGCGCCATCGTCGCCACTGCGGCCGGGCGCGGCCCCGGACCGGGCCGATCCCACTCCGGCGGCCGGTACAGGTGGGCCAGGCGCTGGACCAGCGGCCCCGGGCGCAGCACGTCGCGCCACATGTCGAGGAATTCGTGGAAGTTCAGGTACAGGAAATTCGCGCTGTGCGGCTGGCGCGTGGCGATGCCGTACTCCACCTTGTCGCGTTCCGGTTCGAAGGTGCCGAACCAGCGGTCGAACAGGATCACCACGCCGCCGTAGTTCCTGTCGATGTACTGCGGGTTGCGCCCGTGGTGGACACGATGGTGGGAGGGCGTGTTGAACACGTATTCGATCCAGCGCGGCAGCCGGCCGATGCTCTCGGTGTGCACGAAGTACTGGTAGGACAGGTCCACCGCGTAGAGAAAGAACACGACCGCCGGGGGCACGCCCAGCAGCATCAGCGGGCAGAAGAACAGCCACCAGCCGGTGATCGAGTACAGCAGGCTCTGACGCATGGCGGTGGTGAAGTTCATGCGCTCGCTGGAGTGGTGCACGACATGGGCACTCCAGAACCAGCGCACCCGGTGGCTGGTGCGGTGAAACCAGTAGTAGCAGAACTCCACGCCGATGAAGATCGGGATCAGGGTCCAGCCGTTGACCGGAATGTCGAACAGACGGTGGTGATAGACCCAGGCCGTGGCCGCGCCGGTGACCAGCAGGTGCGCCGCCAGTTCGAACACCTGGTAGCTGCCTCCGAGTGACAGGTTGGCCAGGATGTCAGGCCATAGAAATTGCGCACGCTGGCCGCGTCCGCGCATTACCTGCCACTCCACCGCGAAGGCGATCAGGAAGATCGGCGACATGCCGATCAGCAGCACCTGCTTCCAGTCGATCTCGGGCCCCAGCAACGGGGCCAGGATCTGCCTCAGGCTCTCCATGTACGGGCGGGCTCCTCGAATCCTGCCGCCATGGTGGCGCCGGTTCCGCGCACGGTCTTGACGCCTGACCACTATTTTTTGACATTTTCCGCCACCGGTGCCGTGCCGCAGCACGCCTTCAGCGCTTCGCCCGGACCGCCCGGCTCCCTGCGCACCATGGCGACTCGGCCGGACTACCACCTCTGATCCGGCCGCTGGTGCGGTGGCGCACAGGCTGCGCCTTGAGCGTGCCGCTCATGTCGCGGGAGCGAGGTGTCGCCGTGCCGCGTGCCGGGCGAGAAATCTGCCAGGAACGGGGCCAGGAACGGGGCCAGGAAGGTGGCCCCTTCGACCCGCTCGCCGTGCGCGCTCAGGGCC